>CAYOHG010000027.1:1371-13391 GCA_964403685.1 uncultured Planctomycetales bacterium | reverse complement strand
TCTGGCTAATCGGAACGCCGCCGCGACGCCGCGCGCCGCCGGCGCGCCCGGCGTCTGGCTGAGCAGAATCGGCCCGAAGAGTCCAGCCTGCGCGAGATGGCCGAGGCGGATGAATCGCGGGACAGCGAACGCGATTACCTCAACGACGAGATGCAACCGGTCTCGCGCCTCACGGCCAGTCGCCAGCCGCCCTACGACCCGCGCGAGGCCGTCGAGCAATTCGGACTGACGAGCCCGGCTGAGATCGTCGCGTACTTCACGGGGCGCCTGCTGGCCGGCGACCTTTCGGATTACAAGCAACAGGTGCTGACGGATTACCTGGCGGCCGGCTCGAATGTGTTCGACCCCGGCGCTCCCGATGCCGAGCGGCGGCTGCACACGCTGGTGCAGCTCATCTGCTCGACCCCGGAGTACCAACTGAACTGACGCCGGCGAGCCACGACGGGCAGCCGGGACCGCGACGGGCGGAGTTCGACCATGCGACACAGCCAGATCTACACCTCGCGACGCGACTTGCTGACCGGTGGCCTGACGCTGCTGAGCACCGCCGCCACGCTGCCGGCGTTTCTGGGCGGCGCCATCCGCGCCCTGGCGCAGGACAGCCGGCCCGCCCGGCACAACGACAGCGAGCGAATCCTCGTCGTCGTGCAGCTTGCCGGGGGCAACGACGGGCTCAACACGATCGTGCCGCTTGGCAATGCGGCCTACCGCAAGGCGCGTCCGCGGCTGGCCATCCACGACCGCGATGCGCTCAAGCTCGAAGGCGACGTCGGACTGCACCCGGCGGCGGTCGGACTGAAGGAGCTGTTCGATCAGCAGCGGCTGGCGATCGTGCAGGCGGTCGGCTACCCCAATCCGAACCGCAGCCACTTCACCAGTATGGACATCTGGCACTGCGCCGACCCGAACCTGCGCAAGCATGACGGCTGGCTGGGACGCTACTTTGACAACTGCTGCCCCGGCGCCGATCCCGATCCCATCGCGGGCGTCGCGCTCATGCCCGAGGCGCCGCTGGCCATGCAGGGTGAGCGTTTCGCGCCGCTGGCCTTCGAAAACCCCGAGGCGCTACGCTGGCGCTTCGCCGCGGACGATCCGCGGGCGGAAGCCGCTTTTCAAAAGCTCAACAACACCGACGGCGATCTGCCGACCGGCGGGTCGCGGCTGGCGGACTATCTTCAGCGGGCCGCGCTCGACGCCCTGCTCGGCGCCGAGGACATCCGCAACGCCGCCGGCGGTACCACGCGGCGTCCGGCGCGGCGCGGCGGCGGCGGCGAGCTGGCCGCTTCGCTCGACCTGGTCGTCAAGATGATCACCGCCGACCTGCCCACCCGCATCTACTACGTGTCGATGGGTGGCTTCGACACGCACAGCGGACAGGAAGGCCGCCACCGCACGCTGATGACGCAGCTCGGAAACGCGCTCAAGGACTTTCTGGACGATCTCGAGCAGCACAAGCTGCTCGACCGCGTGCTGGTGCTGACGTTTTCCGAGTTCGGCCGGCGCGTGCGCGAGAACGCCAGCGGCGGCACCGACCACGGCGAGGCCGCACCGATGTTCCTGGCGGGTTCCAAGGTCCGCGGCGGCGTTCACGGCGACCTGCCCAGCCTGGATAACCTGCACCGCGGCGACCTGCCGTTCCAGACCGACTTCCGTCGCGTGTACGCCACCGTTTTGAAAGACTGGCTCAAGGTCAAGCCGGAAGCCGCGCTGGGTGGAAACTTCCAGCCGCTCAAGCTGCTGCGCGCCTGAGTGCATCGATCGCGTGCGCTGCGCACCCGCATCATCGGCGCAGCGCTCGTCGCTCCAGCGGCCGGCCGCGTGAACCCGCGGCGACGGCGCTGTCGGTCCGGCGGCGGCGTCAGGCGCAACTCGTCCCGAAAGTCACCAGCAGCGCGCTGAGGTCCAGCAGGTCGACGTCGCCATCACCGTCCAGGTCGCCGTCATCCGCGCTCGCGCCCGACGTCAGCCCGAAATTCGCCAGCAGCGTGCTCAGATCGAGCAGGTCGATCATGCCGTCGTGATTGAGGTCGCCTGGGCACGGTGCGGCGCCAATGAGCAGCCGCATCGTTCGCATCTGCTGAGGCAGAAATTCGAGCGCGACTCCGCCGGCGCTGACCGTCAGCGGCGCCTCGTCCGTTTCGATGTGGCTGGTGTGCACCGCGGATTGCAGCGGAGCAGCCAGAAGCTGCACGGTTGTCGATTGCGGCGCATCACCCAGGTTCCAGAGGCGCGCGATCAGGCCCGCGCTGATGCCCTCTTCGGCCGGCTTGAGCGCCGTCAGCAGCACGTCCGGATCGGCGACGCTGACGGCCGAGAAGACATCGGCGGGCAGGGTCGCAGCGCCGCCGGCCACCAGGCCGCAGACCAGCGGGTTCTGGTGCTCCAGCGCGAAGCGCAGCGCCGCGGCCGCGTCGTAGCCGCCATGGGCGCGCAGCGCGAAGCGTTGCAGGAAATGCGCGTCGCCACCCTGATTGCGAAAGCCGCCGAAGCCGTTGGCGACACGCCCGCCGGCGAGCACCTTGATCTGCGGCGTAAGCGTGTCGAGCGTCGTTGTGCTGCTGTTGCCGAGCTGGAAGTAGTAGCAATCCCAATTGGAAAGCGTGACCCCGACGCCAGCCGGCCCGCTCATGTCCGCAAAGCGGTTGAGCGTCAGCCAATCGTAGCGCGCGTTGCGCGGTGAATAGTCGCCGCCCGAGGTCGTCAGCTTGGCTCGCAGGATCGCGCCCACTTCTTCGTGCCGTGTCAGATGCGGGGCAAGGTTCAAGCCGAAGCCCCAGTAGGTCGTCGCCTCGAAATTCTGCGTGATTTCGTCGCGGACGTCGATGCGACCACTATCGCGGTAGACCGTGATCAGCGACGTGTGCGCCAGCGGCGTCGCGCCGACCGCCTTGACGGTCGCACACACCGGCCCGAGCTCCTCCACCGTGACGGTTCCGGACCCGGACCCGAGATCATTGAGCTGCCGGCCGCCGATCGTCTGCACCAGTTCGAGATCGCCATGCAGCTTGTCTACCCAGCTTGAAATAGCGCCGCGGCCGGACACGATGATGCGCAGCGCGGTATTCTCGATCGTGCGGCTGGTGGAGCTGCCGCTTACGGTCGCGGCGGCGTCGAATCCGGCTCCCGCGCCGCCGCGGATCTCGAAGACTCGATAGCCTACGGCGGGAATGTTCTCGGCCCAGATGCGCAGCGTGCGGACACCGTCAACGGTCACAATCTGCGCGGGCACTTCGCTACCCGACTGCACGTCGACGACGTGCAGCGCAGCGGTGTCGCTCCAGGGCAGGTCGGCAAAGTCATCGCGCTCCCATCCCAGCGGGTTAAAGGCGAAGAACCGCGGCTCAACACCGCCGGCAGCAATGCGATCGCCCAGCGCGGTCCGCCCGTCGGCGTGCAGGTCGTCCACGTAGGCATCGATCTCGTCGGCCAGGCGGCGCTGCCAGGCCAGCCGGCCGTCATACCACGGATGGCCGGGCGAGAACCCGTCCATGCCGAAGTCGTGCTCCCAGAAAAGGCCGTAGTTCATGAACGCCAGGTCGCGGGCCGCCGCACGCCCGTCGAGAAACGCCGCGTCGTGCAGGCTGATGATCGCGGCGAGCGCCTCGGCGGCGCGGAGCTTTTCGATGGAGCGCTTGACGCGCGCCGACACCTCCGCAAGCGAGGCGGCATGCAGCTCCCATTCGTTGCCGTAGCTGCGCTGCTCGGCCGGCAGTGCTGCCGGGTCGTACGTCCCGGCGAAGTCCTGGAAGAAGTCTACCTCGTTCGAAACGACCACCTGCCGGGTGGCGTCGGTCATGGTTTGGGCCACGGTGACGAACTCGTCGGTCTGCGTCTGGAAGTCGTCCCAGCCTTTGCCAAACGCGCCGATCACGTCGTAGGGATAAAGCGCGGCAAAGCCGTTGAACGGCGCGTTAGTGGTGAGGAAATCGACGATCGCCGACGGGTAGCGCGCCTCGGCGTATCCACCGATGCCCTGGTTGCCCACGAGCATCGAGTTCCACTTCATCAGCACTCCCTGACCGTCGGGCCCCAGCGCGCGGTAGATCTCATGCTCGCGGTCGGCGGCGCTGGTGAACGTGGCGCAGCCGCAGATGCCTTTCCACGAGTAGAGCGCCCCGCTGCCGGCCCACAACGAGTGAATTCCGCAGGGGTGCGTCTGATTCTCGATCAGGTACGCCAGGCGGAAGCGCAGCTCGTGCCGTCGTTCGATGCGGCCCGGGTAATACATGCCGCGCAGCACGGCCTCGGCCGGCGTGCCGCCCAGGCACACGCACAGTGCATTCAGCGGCACGCTGACATGCCCGTCGCGGATGCGCTCGATCAGCCGCTCAAAATCAGCGGCCGGCTGATTCCGCTCGTAGGTCCAAAGCCAGAAGCTACCGTCGCAATTCCAGCGACTCTGGTATTCCGAGGGGTTGGCGGCGGTGGCGTCGGCCTGATCCAGGTAGTAGTTGAGCGTGTCTACAAAGGCCTGCTGGTACTGGGCCTCGGTGCCCGACCACCAGTAATCGGTGTGATCGTCAGGCGCGAGATAGACGCGCTGCTGCTGGGCGGCGGCGCTGGTTGCCAAGCCGATCGCCACAACCAATACGCCTGTGGGAACGAATCGTCGCGAGTCCGCGGCCAGCATGGCACTTCCTCCTCTGTTTGTCATCTTAGCGGAAGATTTCTAATTGCGCTGCACGCATTCGGGGGCGTCCGATCCTCGCGCGGGCACCGTAGCTCGGCGGGAGCGCGTGCGCGGCGGCGCTACAAAAACCGAAATCGCGCGAAAACGACCGACTTGCGGCCACAGATTCCATTGCGGTCGCCGACGTGCACCGGTAGCGTAGCAGCGCACGTCCGCTGCGGGGACGTCTTCTCGGGTTTCGCGTTCTGATTCTCGCACTGGGGCGATCGCCATGAAGCGCATCCTGCTGGTCTCACCGAACCGGGGCAGCGATTTTGCCAATCCGCAGCGGACCGGGCGAAGCGAGCGAGTCGAATCCCCGCTGGCGTTGCTGCCGCCGCTGGATCTGGCCACGATCTCCGCTCTGACGCCTTCGGACTATGAAGTGCGCATCTGGGACGAGGCCGTCCACGGCGAAATCGATGACACCACCGACCTGGGCGGCGACTGGGACCTGGGCGGTGTCACCGGCTACCAGACCCATATCGTCCGCATGAACCGCATCGGCCGCGTGCTCAAGAAGCGCGGCATGATGACGATCGTCGGCGGCCCGGGCGTCTCCGGCGCGCCGGAGCGCTGCCGCGGACAATTCGACGTCGTCTTCATCGGCGAAGCCGAGTATACCTGGCCGCGCTTCCTGGACGACTGGCGCAAGGGTGAGCAGCTTCCCGAGTATCGCCAGGTGCAGCGGCCGGATATCAACGACTCGCCCATCCCGCGCTGGGGCGGCTTCGAGAACATGGCCCGCGATTACCTGATGGGACCGGTTCAGACCACCCGCGGCTGCCCGTTCGACTGCGAGTTCTGCGACGTCATTCACCTGTTCGGCCGCAACCCGCGGCACAAGAGCATCGACACGCTGCTCCAGGAAGTCGTCAACCTCAACCAGCTCGGCGTCCGCAAGATCTTTTTCTGCGACGACAACTTCATCGGTGAGCCGCGCTACGCCAAGGAGTTTCTCAAGGCGCTGATTCCGGTCAACAACTCGTTCGAGCGGCCGATCGGATTCGTCACCCAGCTGACGCTCAACCTCGCTCGCGATGAGGAACTGCTGGAGCTGATGGCCGATGCGAATTTTGGTCCCGTGCAGATCGGGGTGGAGTCGCCACGCCAGGAAAGCCTGCGCGAGGCGAACAAGCCGCAGAACTACAAGTACAACATCGCCGACGACGTCCGCAAGATCCAGTCGTACGGTATTCCGATCAAGGCCAACATGATCGTCGGGTTCGATCACGACGACCGTGACATCTTCCAGGAGACCTTCGACTTTCTCCAGGACGTCTGCACGCCCAACGCGTCGCTCTCGATCCTCAAGGCGTTCCCGGGCACGCCGCTGCTGGCGCGCATGCTCAAGGACGGGCGCGTGATCAACAACGTCGAGGATCACGACACCGGCCACGCCATGTCCGGCACGAACCTGATTCCCAAGCAGATGACACGCATCGAGTTGTTCGCGGGGTTCCGCTGGCTGCACGAGAACCACCGCAACTGGGACAACTTTGCCGCCCGCGTGAAGGGTATGCTCAAGGGCATCACGCGCGTTCCCAAGGTGCCGCAGAAGGGCGCGCCCAGCCCCGAAAAAGCCGCCCTGTTCCGCCGGTTCGTCATGGCCATGGAAGACAACGCCCGCCGGGCGGTACTGGACATCATGGACACGGTCGAAAAGCAGGCGCCCTACATGCGCGAGAAGATCGCGTCGATGATCATTCACCAAGCCGGGCTCTACCGCGCCCTGCCCTGGCTGCTCAAGGGACTGGACGACCGCATTCGGATCGAAAGCCAGGCCGGCTTCGCCCCCGAGATTATCCGTACGCTGCCGACAATTCCCAATGCGTTCCGCCCGGCCCATCGCCGGCTGTTTCCGCAGACCTTCCAGGCGGTCTACGACGGTCTGGACGACAAGCGCCTCGCGACCGAGTGCCTGATCCGCGTCTGGAAGGACTTCCTCATCCGCTGGACGGCAACCTTCGAGAAGATCGAGGACTTCCACCACGAGCACCTGCGCGAGTTGTGCAATCGCTACCTCGAGCAGGCCAATTCCGGACAGATCCAGAACACGCACGTGGCCGCCGACGTGCTGGAACTCGACGACGTGGCCGTCCGTCGGCTGGGCGAGGAAATCCTCGTCAGTGTGGAGCAGGATCTGCGAGGCGTTTTCATGCCCGCCACGCCGGCCACACCCGCCGCGCCGGTCGCCCTGACCGTCGGGGCGGGGGTGAATTGACGCGGCAGCCGCCGAGCGCGCACCCACCCGGGCAGCAACTCGCGCCCGGCTCCAGGCGTCACCTCCGCACACGCCGCGCGGGGCGTCACGGGCACGCGTCGCCGAATCGGACCAGCAGGTTGGAAAGGTCGATCAGGTCCACGTCGCCGTCGGCGTCGAGGTCGCCGTCGGCGTAGTGCATCCCGCTGAGCGCCCCGAAATGGGTCAGCAGGATCGACAGGTCCAGCAGGTCGATGCCGTCGTCGCCGTTCAGATCCCCCACGCACGGCGGGGTGTAGACGATCCGCCGCACTTCCGAGGCGCCCGAGTCGCTGTAACCCACATAGTAAAGCTGGCCGTTGACCGGGTTGACGGCCAGGCAGACGATGGCCGCGGTCGCGTTCGGAGCGAAATCGCGCACCAGGACCGCGTCGTCAGCGGCGTCGAACACGAAATTACGAATCCACCCGCTGATGAAATCGGCCTGAAAGTAGGTGTCATGGTATTCGGTAGGAAACTCACTGGCCGCATACCAGACGCCGCCGGTGGATGAAAAGCCGCCGAAGCGCGGACCGGGTACCGGCGAGTTTGGATGGTCGAGCGCAATGTGTGCGGGATCCTGGCCGATGAAGTAGCTGCATCGCGACGGCCCGGTCGAGTGGTTCCAGTCGATCGCCGGCCGCTTGTGCACAAAGGTCGGAATATTCCCCGGAATCTGCTGTCCGGCATCACACGGATTCGGGAATGACGGATTCGCGTTGAGCGTATCCTGGATGATGAGATTCTGAAACGTGAAATATTCCTGCGTGCAGCCGCCCTGACCGAACAGCGGGTTGGGAGCGTCCAGGTTGGTCGTCGGAGCGTTCCAGTAGCTGTTCATGGTGGTCATGCCTTCGAAGGCTGGCCAGCCGAAATTGGTTCCCGCGAGCTTGCAGACGTTGAGTTCCTCCCACGTGTTCCAGCCGACGTCGCCGACGTAGAGCGTGCCGGGAAAGCTCGCCGAGCCGCTGCCGGGCCGCAGCCCGAAGCGGAACGGATTGCGCAGCCCCATCGCCCACACGCGTGAGCGCGGCGCCCGGGGGGCACCCGCGTCGTAGTACGGATTGTCCGACAGACCGTCGCCGGTCGCCGGGTCCAGCCGCACGATCTTCCCACTCAGCGAGTCAACTAGCTGCGCCCGATAGGCCCCGACATCCTCCTTGGTCGTAATGATGCCGTCGGCCAGGGCCGTGTTGCTGCTGCCGAACACCCAGCCGCCCGTGTCGGTGGTCAGGTAGCTGGCACCGTCTCCGCAGCCCGCGATCAGGCTGCCATCCTCGCCGAACAGCACCGTGCCGATGCCGTGCGACTGGTGGCAGATCGGGAAACCGGTCGTGATGGACTCACCCACCAGGATCGTGCGGCTGCCCGGATCGACGCTGTGGAAGCCATCGGCGGCGTTGGCCGTGTAGCGCGTCAGCCGGCCGATCGTGTCGGTGTAATACTGGTCGGCCAGCGGATCGTAGTCCGGCGTTCCGAAATACTGGAGGTGGTGATAGTCCACTACATAGAGCAGGTAGATATAGCCATTATTGTAGAAGTCAGGGTCAATCGTGAACCCAAGCAGGCCGAAATCGCGCCAATTGCCCACTTCCTCGCTGATGTCAATCAGCGGCGCCGGATCACGCACGCCGTTGATCACCGTCCAGACGCGCCCACCCTTCTCCCAGACGAACATCCGCCCATCCGGCGCGAAACTCACGCCCACCGCCAGATCCCAGCCGCCAACGGCGAGCTGATCGGTAAACCCGGCTGGAAGCGCCGCCCGTGCCGGCCACGCAACGAACAGGGAAAATGCCAACAGACCGCAATACCAGCGCGCGCCGCGAGCCATCGTTCGCTCCCCGTGTCAAGAATCAATCGCGTGACTCACCCGCCTGCGGTGGTATTATACGGTCCGCCCTTCCCGAACGCGACGCGAATCACTCCACGACCCGATCTGGCCCGCACACACCCATCTCGGCCGGCCCCGCGCGCACCGCCCGCGCGGCGGCCTCACCCGCAGACACTCCCGAACGTCACCAGCATCATTGATAAATCGTCCAGGTCCACGTCGCCGTCGTGATCGAAGTCTCCGGGGATCGTATGCGGCGGCCCGCTGGCGCCGAAGTTCGCCAGCAACATGGACAGATCGACCAGGTCGACCAGCCCATCGTTGTTGATATCCGCCGGACACGAAGCCCCATCGCAGTCCGGATAGACGAAGGCCGAGCGAGTCGTCGCCAGCCCGTGTGCGTCGGTCACAAGCAGACGCAGTTCATACGAGTACGACTCGCCGTCGCAGCCAGCCGGTGAAATCGTCGAGGTCGTCTCGCAGGCCTCGTCCACCGCTCCCGGGTGCGTGTGCGTGTTGTGATGCAGTATCGTCTGCCAGCCGCAGACCAGCTTGTCCGGCGGATGCTCGGCGTCGGTGATATCAGCCCGCAGCTCAAGCGTCGTGTCCCCGCTCATGGAATACAGTGATCCGTCCACCGGGCTGAGGATCGTGACGACAGGCGGCGTGTTGTTCAGCGAGACGAGTGCAGCCGCGCTGGCCTGCCCGCCGAGCACGTCGCGAACCACCACACTGGCATCGTAGCGCTTGGGTCCGGTGGGTGGATTCAACGGCAGCGCCACGACCCGCAGCTCGCCGATGCTGATGAAGTTGTCGCTGCCGCCGGGGTTGGTCATCAGGCGAATGCCGTCGCCGGCGATCGGCGCGAAGCTCAATTCAAACAACTCATACGAAATGCCGTTGTTGCCCGCATACGTCGGCCGGACGATGATGCCGCCGGCGTCGACCCACACGCCCGATTGGCGCACCTGCACGCGAAAGGCGTCGAACCAGCCGCCGTTGGACTGATGCAGCCCCTCCTGAACAACCAGGCCGCGATACGTCCGCGTCTGCGCAAACGAATAGCCGATCCAGTCGCTGTTTCCCTGATCGCCGTTGTGAAAGGTGTCAAACTGGCGCGCGCTGCTGGGGTTTCCTTCCGGCGGATAGTCGTCGTCGCGGATCACTTCCGGATCGTGGTTCCCAGAGCCAAGCGAACCCGGCGGATTAAGCTCGAAAACGCGCCCGATGATGGTGCCCTGCTGGGTGATGTCCTCGCTCGGGTACACGTGAACGGGGTCCGCCAAGCGGCTAGGAGGGGTGTAATCGCCGAAATTCCACTCGTAGGAAAGCGCGAAACCCTCGGGATCCGAAGAGCCGGCGGCGTCGAATTGCACACTCAAAGGTGCGGGGCCGTGCTGCGGCGAGGCCGTCACGACGGCCGAGGGCGGGAGGTTGTCGGGGTAGTAGCCGATGCGCCGCAGTTCCGATGCCCCGACATCGTCGTAGCCCAGGTAATAAAGCCCGCCATCCAGGGGGCTGACCGCCATGCAGACGATCGCGGCCGTGCCCGCCGGTGCGAAGTCCCGTACGAGCAGCGGGCGATTCTCATCGTCGAAGACGAAGTTGCGGATCCAGCCGGACCCGAAATCCGCGTGAAAATACGTATTCTGGTATTCGATCGGAAACTCCGTTCCGGTGTACCAGGCGCCGCCGGTGCTCGCATTGCCGGCGAAATTCGGCCCGGGCACAGGTGAATCCGGGTCGTCCAGCCGGATCGCGACCGCGTCGTTGCCCGAAAACGTCCCCGTCCGCGACGGACCCGCCCCATGCCGCCAGTCCACCACCGGGCGCACATGCTCGAAATGGGGGATTTCTGCGGGAATCTCGGACAGTGGGTCGCAGGGATTAGCGAAATCCGGCTGGTCGTCCGGCACGTCCTGCCGAATCAGGTCGCGAAAATACAAATACGGCTGGGCGCACCCATTCTGCCCGAAAAGCGGGTTGGGTGCGTCGCGGTTCTCCACGTCGGCGTAGTAGTAATCGGGCATGATCTCCAGCCCCTCGAACGCCGGCCAGCCGAAGTTCTCGCCAGCCTCCCCGCAGACGTGCAGATCTTCCCACGTGTACCAGCCTACGTCGCCGATGAACAGCACGCCCGGGTGCACGTGGCGCTCGTCCGCGCCGCCGCTGCCCGGGCGCAGCGCCATGCGGTACGGGTTGCGCAGTCCCAGCGCCCACACCCGCGAGCGCGGGGCGCGCGGATCGCCGGCGTCGTAAAACGGATTGTCCGGCAACCCGTCTCCCGTTTGCGGGTCGATCCGCACCACCTTGCCGCTGAGCGAGTTTACGAGCTGCGCGCGATACGCGCCGACATCCTCTGTCGGCGTGATGATCCCGTCGGCTAGCGCGGTATTGCTGCTGCCGGACTGCCAGCCGCCGACGTCCACGCCGCCGAAACTGGCGCCATCGCCGCAGCTCGCCAGCAGGCTGCCGTCTTCGCCGAACAGGACTGTGCCCACGCCGTGCGACCGGTGGCAGATGGGAAACCCGGTGGTGATCGATTCGCCGATCAAAACCAGCCGCGAAGCGGGGTCGATCGAACGGAAGCCGTCCGCGGCGTTGGCCGTGTAGCGTGTCAATCGGCCGATGGTGTCGTGGTTGTACTGGTTCGCGTCAGGATCGTATTGCCCCGTTCCGAAGTACAGCAGGTGGTGATAGTCGACGACGTAGAGCAGGTAGATGTAGCCGTTGGTGTAGTAGTCCGGATCGACCGTGAAACCGAGCAGCCCGTAATCGACCCAGTCGCCGACCTCCTCGCTGATGTCGATTAGCGGACTGGGCAGCCGCACGCCGTTCTCAACGATCCAGACGCGTCCGGCCTTCTCCCAGACGAACATGCGACCGTCAGGGGCGAAACTCAGCCCGACCGCCTGGTTCCAGCCGCCCAACACGAGCACGTCGCCAAAGCCCGGCGGCAGGTCGGCCCGCAGCACCGCCGTGGGCAGCGTCACGAGCAGAACGGCGCAAAGCCGGCGCAAGACTGCGTCCATCGTCCCGCTTCCCGAAATCCAGAGAAGAACAGCCCCGTCCCCGCGAAGGCTGCATTATACCGAGGCAAGCGTGCCATACGGCCGCGATTTTCTCCCGCTCGGCGCGGACCGCTGAACGCCGCAAAACATCGCCGCGCTTCGCTCGAAGCCGGGCTGACGAGAATCAAGTATCAGACGAATTTTGCGACCGCATTCCAGCTTCCGGCGTGGAGCACAGCCGCCCCCGGCTGTGCGTTTGGACGG
>CAYOHG010000027.1:0-1271 GCA_964403685.1 uncultured Planctomycetales bacterium | reverse complement strand
TCCGCCGGCGGCATCGGCGGCCTGCTGGCCTGCCTCGACATGTAGAGCGCGACCACCGGCCAGAATCCCGGTGCCGACGACGATTCGTGTACCTTCTTCTACGACGCCAACCGCAACGTCGGCCAGCTCGTGGACACCTCCGAGGGCACGCTCGCCTCGCGGTAGAGTACGACGCGTACGGTCGTGCGCCGTGCCGACGGCTCTGGATCGGAACCGATCGCGCCAGCGATGGGCGGGCGGCGTGCAACACTCATAGCGGGACCCGCACGGGCGGGACGGCACCGCTGGTGTCGAAGATCGAGTATGGGGGCACGCCGCGGCGCTCGATCGCCCTCACGCCACCGCGTCCTCGTCGTCGCCTTCGTCATCCGGCAACGCGCCCAGCGAACGAAGCGCGATCAGGGCCGCCTTCTGCTCGGCTTCCTTCTTGTTCGGGCCCCAGGCGCCCGGAAAATTGCGCGGCCCGATCGACACCGCCACCTCGAAGCACTTGGCATGGTCCGGACCCTTCTCGTCCAGCAGCTCATAGTGCGGCGTCGCGTTCAGGTGCCGCTGGGCGTGCTGCTGAAGCTGGGCCTTGTAGTTGTACTGGTGTTCCGAGTCCGTCGTGCGGTCGATCTCCGCGCCGAACTCCCGCAGAATGAACGCGCGGGCCGGCTCCAGACCGCCATCGAGGTAGATCGCCGCCACCACCGATTCCAGCACCGCCGCCGCCAGCGAGCGCGGCAGGTGCACGCCCGGCTCCATGCCCTGGCCAAGCTCCATCACGTCGGTCAGCCGCAGCTCCAGCGAGATCTTGGCGCACACGCGCCGTGACACGACGGCGGATTTGATCTTGGTCAGCTCGCCTTCCTGCGCGTCGGGCAAGCGTTCGAACAAGGTGTGGCAGATGACCAGCCCGAGCACTGCGTCGCCCAGGAACTCCAGCCGCTCGTTGCTGTCCTTGCGCGTGACGGCCGACGATGAGTGCGTGAGCGCGGCGCGCAACAGCGCGCGATCGCGGAACGGGTACCCCAAACGGCGCTCGCAATCAGCCAAGCGCGCGTCGACTTCCGGCTGAGCTTGTTTGCGGTTACCCTTGGCGCGCGAACCCACAAAGACCTCGAACGACGTGCAGACGGAACGACTGGCCACGCCGAACCGGCGAACCTGAGCTTCATTCTACTATATCGATCGGCCCTGTGGCGACGGGGCCACAGACCGACGAGTAGAAACCTGGAGATTTATCGGACCATCGGCGACGGGGCAAGCCTTGGTGCCCACGCACAACC
>CAYOHG010000026.1:0-13593 GCA_964403685.1 uncultured Planctomycetales bacterium | reverse complement strand
AGCAAATACCGAGCGCGAGGTGCGCCGGCAAAGCACGTATGATTTCAAGAACAGGCGCGTGCGCGTAGAGCAGACGGATCTCCGCGACCTGTCGGCCCTGGCCCAGCGCTGCGGGATTCCGGAAAAACCGGTCCACCTTCGCAGCCTCGACCAGACGCACACCGAGATCGACACCGCCAGGTACCATCTGCTCATGTTTCCCCAATGGCCGGATGCGTCCGTGCAGGTTGACCGCGGCTCGCCGGAGGTCGCCCTGACCGAACGGCTGGAGCGGATGGGTATCATCCCCGCTGAATTGCTGAACGGAAGGTACCCAACCAGCCTATCAACCGCGGCCGACGGCGCGCTGTTTCTGCGCGGTGACTGGCCGGGCACACAGCGGGTGGCATTCGAGATTACGCTCGACGCCGGGCCGAGGCACTGCCTGACGCGCGAGGTGCGGTACAACCCGAGCGGCGCGCGGGTGTTCGAGTTGACGGTGAGCCAGCCCGAGTTCGACGAAGTCATCGGCGTTCCATTTGCCATGTCCAGCGTCTCCACCCGGATCTTCCCGAACGGCGGAGGGATGCAGCACACCGAGAGGCACAGCGTGGAGCAGGTGGGCATCAACCCGCTGCTTGCCGATGCCCTGTTCGCGGCGCCGGCGTCGGCTCGGTTGGAAGCCTCGGATTCCGCCGCGCTCGCCGCTTATCAAGCGGAGCACCGCCGGTCCGACGCCAAGCCATAGCGCCACGGAGCGGACCAGGCCGCTCTCTCGCGCGTGGCGGTTGGCGGCGGAAATTGCGCGTCGATTCCCGGGCGCGACCAGCGGCATGCCAGCGCCCTGCGGAGGCAGGGGGCGCCCCGCCGATCAGTACCCCATATGAGCACCGTACCGGCCGCGGCACTGCGCGCGCTGCATCCCATCGAAGGTCTTGCCGGCGGCCCCGCCTGGGTCGCCCAGCCGATCACCGAGGAGTTTGACTTCCGCGCCAGCGGCGCATCGATCGAAGTCCTGCCGCACGCGCGCAAAAGTTGGCGGCGCGTGCTGCGATTCGCTGCCTGCTTCGAAGTCTCGCTGGCGGGCACGCGCTTCCCTGAGTTGAACCTGAGCATGGGGCGGCTGCATTTCGAGCCCAACGACACCCAGCCGCGCGGCTATCGTCCGTTCAGCCGCGACGACCAGCGCACGCTGCGGGCCGTGTACATCGGACAGGACCGCCCCTCGGGCGATGAGGACGTGGGATTCCTGAACGCGGTCTGCGAACGGTTCTTGCGCGAGTTGGGCGGTTCAGCAAAGCGGCGCGCGGGCACGTCGTGTGGCCGGAGCGATGAAGAGCCGCGCGCCCGTGACTCGTTCGGCTGCCGTGACGACGACGAACCGCGGCGCCGCCGGGCCGAGCACTTCGAGCGGCTGCACTGGCATGCGCATGGCTGGATGAACGTCTGCGAGCTTCAGTTGCTCGACTGGGCGGCCCGCCGCGCGGCGCCGCTGCGCGGCCACGCGATCGAGATCGGCAGCTACGCGGGCCGCTCGACGGCAGCCATCGCCGCGGCCCTGGGCGACGCGGGTTCCGATGGTCTGCTGATCAGCATCGACCCGAACGAGCTGTACGCGGCCCAGGCGGAAGTGGCGCGGGCGAACGTGTCGGCGGTGGGTGAGCTGCGCCGGCTGGTGCAGATCAACCGCGCCGGCGCGCAGGTTGATTCACTTCTGGCCGATGGCTGTGCATCGTTCGCGTTCATCGACGGGCTGCATGAAGCGCCGCAGGTGCTGGCCGATTTCCGCCGCTGCGACCGCTGGCTGGCGCCCGGCGGGCTGCTGGCGCTGCACGACGTCTATCCGCTGCGGCACCTGGCGTATACACCGGCGCACACCGGGCCGGCCGAGGTGCTCGAACAGGTAATCCTGCCGAGCGGTCGCTACCGCCCGCTGGCAGCGGCCCACCTGACGTTTGTGCTTCAGAAACTCTGAACGCGCTGGATCCTCTGCGTAGGGCGACGCGCAGCGTGCCTGGCGTCGCCTCACGCCCACTCGCGCTCATCCGGGCGCGGCAGCCGCTGCTCGACGGGCAGCATGGGCGGCCCGCCGCGCTGCGGCCGGTCGAGGTAGTAGTAGGCCGTGCTGCTGTAGTCGTTGCTGAGCTTGTTGGCGTGCCCATGCTCGATGGTCGCGAGGATGGAGGTGCGGAAGCGGATCGGGTCTTCGATGTGATAGCGATAGGCTGATTGCTTGCCGCGCCAGGGCCAGGCGGGCGTGCCGCTGTACAGCAGGATGCCGTGATACGGGGCCTGATACTCCTGCTTCGGACCGAAGGCGCAATTGAACCAGTCTTCCGTGCCGGTGCCGTGCAGCGCCGGCGGCCAGGGCTGGCCGTCGATGAAGATCATGTCATCGCCCTCGCCGTACCAGTCGTTCTGCTGGCGTTCGAAGACGTCGATGTCGAGGTGTGCGCCGCAGTAGATGCCGTTCCCGTGTGCGTCGAGAATGACGTAGTTGTCGCGTCCGGTGGTGTTGAGGCCGCGCGGGTCGCCACCGTGCCAGGTTTTCTCCATCCAGGCCTTGCGGTCGCTTTTCCAGATTGGCTTGTATTCGTCGCCCCAGCCGGCGGTCGGATTCTCGCGGCGCCACTGGACGTGGAAGTAGCCCTGGCCATCGACGGCGGACGGCGTGTCGTAAGCCTCGTAGTCGAAGTAGTAGTAGATCGGGAATTTCAGGATGCCTTCGTTGACGACCTCGACCCGGGCTGCGCTGCGGAACGGCATCGGCCAGTAGCTGTTGAACCCGCGACCGTCCTCGGGGCTCATCTGAAGGACGGCGGTGACGAAGTTCTTGCGACGGGCGTGGCCGAGGCCGAAAAAGTCGCCGATCGGGCACTCGACGCTCGGTTCGCGGCAATCGTCCCAGAAAAAGCGCAGCAGGACGCGGCGGAGGTGATCGTCCTGCTCCTGGAAGTGCATGGTCATCCAGATGTGGCGAATGCAGCCGGGGCCCTTGATCTCGGCGAGGGTGCGGGTTTCGCCGGGCTGAATGTCGCGCCAGTCGCGGTTGCCGCCGGTCAGGTCGTAGCTGCTGATTCGTCGGCTGTGGTAGTCACGGAAGCGCGGCAAGGCCGCGAGGGAGTGGGCGGGCAGCATGGTGTCTCGAATCCCCAGAGAAGATAGGCAGGCGGCGCGCGCCGGCCTGCGTGAATGCAGGGAATCTTACGCCCGGCGGGCGTCCGCTCAACCGTGGGCTGGCGCGCCCGGACCCGCGCGGGTTTCGCTCAGTCTCATATTGACTGGAGCAGGCAGCGATGGTCTAATGAGTTTGCTGCACTTCTCAGAAGTCGTGGGGGACTTCGGGGCAAAGGGAGATCATCATGGCGAGGTCGATTCCGCGTCTTGCGGCGTTCCCGGGATTCGCGCGCAAGCGCTGGGCGGTGTGCGTGCTGCTCGGCGTGATCGTTCCCTGGAACATGGCCGGGTGTTTTCCCGGCCAGGACTGGCAGCGCGATATTGTGTCCGCGCTGTTCGGCGCGGCGGTGGGCGTAGCCGTCGACGCCAACGCGCAGGGCGATCCGAATAACACCGGCCAGACTCAGCCTGGTCCGCCGGGCGAACAAGGCGAACAAGGCGAGCCGGGCGAGCCGGGAGAACAGGGAGAGCAGGGGGAGCAGGGCGAGCAAGGTCCGATCGGACCGGCCGGTCCGACCTCTCCAATCGTGGCGATCGCCGGCGGCGCGGTGACCGCCCCAGGCGGTGTGCCGGTCATTCTCGACGGCAGCGATACCTACACGCAGAATGGCTCCAATGTCTCCCCGGCCAACCTGTTCTATCAATGGGAGCAGGTCGATCAGTCGGGCATCGAAGTGCCCATCACCGACGCGAACAAGGTGCAGGCACTGATCACCACGCCGACGAACGAGGGCATCTTCCTGCTCGAGTTCCGCCTGACAGTGACCGACCCGGACGGCTTCGATGATGTGGCCAGTGCGTTTGTGCTGGTGGTCAACGGCGGCATCAGCCAGGTTTCGAGCCGGACGTATACGACCAGCACTGATTTCGCCGAAGGCGACCTGGTGGGCGTCGAGTCGGCGTCCGTGGCGGATCAGTTGCAGTTGTCGGGCGAGGTGACGACGCTGCCGTTTTTGTGGATCGCCAACGCGGGCGAGGATACGGTCTCGCGCTGGGATACGGATCTGAATGTCGAAGTGGCACGGTACCACACGTGGTTCGGGCCCCCGGCCAACCACAGCGCTTTCAGCGGGCCGGCGCCGTCGCGCACGGCGATCGATCTGGACGGCAACTGCTACATCGCCAATCGCCACTTCGACGGCTTGCAGCCCAATGTGTTCAAGATCCTGATCGACGATTTCGTCGATCGCAACGGCAACAACGTGGTCGACACGTCGACGGACGTCAACGGCGACGGCACGATCACGCCCGATGAAATGCTGCCGATGACGGATCTGGACGGCGACAACTTCATCGATCCCGAGGAAATCGTCGATGAGCGAATCGCCTGGGTGACGACGGCAGGCAACGCCGGCGGCTTGGGGCGCTCACTGGCAATCGACCGCAATGGCGACATCTGGCTGGGCATCTACTACCAGCAGGCCTATTTCAAGCTCAGCGGCGAGACCGGCGAGGTGCTGGGCGGGCCGTTCTCGGTTGCCGGCCTCAGCCCGTACGGTGCGCTGGTGGACCGCGACAACATCCTGTGGGGAGCGTCGCTGGGAAGCCAGTTGCTGCGGATGGACCTGAACGTCAACCCGCCTACCTACGAACTGTTTTATCACGGGAATTTCGGGTCAAACTACGGCATCGCCTTGGGGCGCGACGACAACGGCAACACCATCGTCTACCTGGGCGGGACTTCGAACACGTACCTGCGCTTCGACTCTGTGACCGAGACTTTCAGCACCCCGGCTCAGCAAAAGTTCTATGCGCTGGGCATGGCGACGGACGGCAATGGCAACATCGTCGCCGGCAATGCGAGCACCGGCGCCGCCGCCAAGCACGCGCCCGACGGCACGCTGATTTGGTCGGCTGCGGCCCAGAACGTCTCCGACATCCGCGGCACGGTTGTGGATGGCAAGGGCGATGTCTGGTGCCTGAGCCTGAACACCAGCCGGGTGTCGAAGTTCGCCGCTGCGGACGGCGCCCCGCTGGGAGTGTTCAATACCGGCCGCTCGCCGTACACCTATTCCGATGCGACCGGTCTGGGACTGCGCACGTCCTTCCCGATCGGCTCGTGGACGGTCGTGTTCGATTCGCAACGCAACAGCGCGGTCTGGGGCACGCTGACCTGGACCGCCAGCGAACCGGCGGGAACCGACGTCCGCGTTGAGGTTCGCAGCAGCAACGACGGCGTGAACTACTCGCCTGCCGAGGAAGCCGTAAGCGGCCAGCCGCTGACGAATACGCCGCCGGGGCGATACATCGAGATCATCGTGACCTTCCAGATTCTCGAGGGAGAAGTCTCGCCGGTCCTGTTCGACCTGACGGTGAAATCGGCTGGCTAGGCGCGACTGGTGGTCACGATGCACAGAGTGCGTCTATTCGGCGCAGGCGCTGCGCTCGCAGGTACTCTGGCTCTGGTCGCCTGCGAGCGCGGCGCGGCACCGACCGCGCCGGACCGGCCCACGGACGCCGCCGTTCAACGCGCGCCGGCTCCCGCGTCGGAGCCGGTCCCCAGCCAGCCGTCGGCAAACGAACCCAATGGCGATAGTGTTCGACCTGCCATCTCGTCCGACGGGATGCGCATCGCGTTCGAGACGCTCGCGACCAACTGGGTTCCCGGTGACGACAACCATGCCTCGGATGTGATCGTCTTCGACCGCGCCAGCGGGCGCGCCGAACGCGCCAGCTGCGCGTTGGACGGCGGCTCACCGACCGGCCTTTCGCATTTCGCATCCATCTCCGGCGACGGTCGGCGGGTCGCGTTCGCCAGCCAGGCTGACAACCTGGTCGAGCACGATCGCAACGCGGCGTCGGACGTCTTTGTGCGCGACTTGGAGCGGCAGCAGACCGTTCGCGTCAGCCGCGGTCTCAACGGCGCCGACGCCGACGGACCCAGCTTCGCTCCGCGCATCAGCGGTGATGGCCGCTTCGTGGTCTTTCAGAGCGCGGCGACGAATCTGGTGGAGGATGACGGCAACAACGTCGCCGACGTATTCCTGTTCGAGATCGAATCGGGCCGCACCGAGCTGGTCAGCGTGCGATCCGACGGGCGGCAGGCCGACCTGGCCAGCAGCGAGGCCAGCGTTTCCGGCGACGGACGCTACGTCGCCTTCGTCAGCCTGGCGGCCAACCTGGTGCCGGCGGATCAGAACGATCGCCCTGACATCTTCATCCGGGACCGCAGCGCCGCGCGCACCTGGCGCGTCTCGGTCTCGGCTGACGGCCGCGAAGCCGACAACTTCAGCAGCGCCCCGCGCCTCTCGCCGGACGGGCGACACATCGTCTTTGAAAGTTGGGCCGGCAACCTGGTCTCCGGTGACACCAACGGCGGACCGGACGTTTTCCTTGCGGCCATCGATGGAAGCGGGCTGCGCCGCATCAGCGTCGGGCCGGGCGAAGTCGAGGGCGACGGCCACGCGCGCCTGCCAGATGTCTCGAGTGATGCGGCCTGCATCACGTTCTTCAGCGTCGCCGCGAACCTGGTTCCCGGTGATTCCGAGCTGATCGGCGACGTGTACATCCGCAATCCGCCGTCCGGCGAGGTGCGGCGAATCAGCCAGAGTCGCGAGGGCGACGGCGGCGACGCCGACAGCGATCAGCCCGCCGTCTCCGCCGATGGACGCTGGGTGGTGTTCGCGAGCAAGGCGAAGAACCTGCTGGCCGGCGACGCCAACAAGAAGGTCGATGTGTTCGTGTACGACGTTCAAACGGGGACGCTCGAACGCCTCGTGCCGCAATCGCGCTGACTTCTCACGAAGCCGGCCGTCGGCTCGCAGGCGAAGAGGGAGTGACCGATGCGCCGTAGCAGACGATACGCGTTCACACTGATCGAGCTGCTGGTCGTGGTGGCGATCATCGCCTTGCTGATTGCGATCCTGCTGCCGTCGCTCGGCGCCGCCCGCGCCCAGGCCCGCAAGACGCTCTGCCTGTCCAACCTGCGGCAGGTGGCCCACGGCTGGCACGTTTACGCGGATGAGAACAACGACACATCCGTTCCCGGACGATACGCCAACGCCGGCGGCGGTTACTCGAACCCGGCCAATTGGTACGAGGTCGGAAACGGCAAGAAGTTCCGCCCGCGCTGGATTGTCACCATGGGCCGCTACACCGGGCAATTCGCTTACAACAACCCGCGCACCGATGACGATCGGCAGGACTACACCGGCGGCGTCTACATGGATCCCGAAGTGCCCGACTGGGTCGACGAGCGGAATCACGCCTGGGGCTACAACTTCCAGTTCCTCGGAAACGCCCGCAAGACCGGCGACCGCTTCACCAACTACCCCGTCAATCGGTCGCGCATCAGGTCGTTCGCCGGTACGGTCCTCGGGGCCGACGCGCTCGGCACCGCCAGCGGCTTTCCGCGCAACGAACGCAGCGACTACGACAAGGAAGGCTCCACCGAACCCAGCATCGGCAACCACGGCTGGAGCCTCGACCCGCCGCGGCTCACCAGCCTGTCTGACCGTGGCAGCGGCGACCCGGGCAGCCGCCGCACAGGGGTCCATCCGCGCCATGCCGGCCGGGTGAACGTCGTCTTCTGCGACGGACACGGGCAGACGATGGGGCTGGAGGAACTGGGGTATCGCGTCCTTCCAGACGGAACCTACGTTGACCTGGAGGCGGTCGAGAATCCGCCGACGAACCAGCTCTTCTCGGGGACCGGCCGCGACGACGACCCGCCGCCGAAATAGACGCAGCGGCTCCGCCCGGCGCGCTACTCTTTTAGTCCGCTGGTTGTTGCGCCGCGGACAAAGTAGCGCTGCATCAGCAGGAAGAACGCCAGTACGGGCGTCAGCACGATCACGGCCGCGGTGAGTTGCAGCGGCCACTTCGTCGCGCCGAACGCGCTCTTGAAGACCGACAGCCCGACTTCGAGCGTGCGCATGCTGGTGCGGCTGGTGGCCAGCAGCGGCCAGTAGTACTCCGACCAGGTCCAGATGAACGCAAACGCGGCCACCGTTGCCAGCGCGGGCCGCGCCGCCGGCAGCAGAACGTGCCACAGCACGCCCCAGTCGCCGCAGCCGTCGAGTCGCGCGGCTTCGTCCAGGCTGCGCGGCAACGTGACGAAGTATTGCCGCAGCAGAAACGTGCCGAACGCCGTGCTGAGGTACTGATAGGGGATGATCAGGCCGGCGTACGTGTCGAGCCAGCCAAGCTGCTGCACCAGCCAGAACAGCGGCACGATCAGCACCGGGCCGGGGATCATCATGGTCAGCAGGAAGCCGGCAAACAGCCGATCAAGCCCGCGCGTGCCCAGCCGCGCAAAACCGTACGCCGCCAGTGTGCAGAGCGTCAGTTGCAGCGCGATCACACCGGCCGTCACCAGCATCGTGTTCACGGCAAATCGCCAGACCGGCAGCTCGGCGAACGTCAGCACGTAGGCGTAGTTGTCCGGATGCCATTGCCGCGGCGCAAAGAGTGTCTCTGGCGTGGGCAATTGCGACTCGGGCGGATGCAGTGAGGTGGTCACCATCCAGACCAGCGGCAGCACGGTGCTCAGGGCGATCGCAACGAGCAGCGCGTACACCAGTACGGCCTGGGCCCGCTTCATGCCGCACCCGCCGATTCCATCCCGTGTCGCATCAGCCGGAACTGGCCCCAGGCCACCAGCAGGATCATTGCGAGCAGGATGAAGGACATGGCGGCGGCCGAGCCGGCTTCGAATTTCTGCCAGGCCTCCTTGTAGATGTGATACAGCAGCACATCGGTGCGGCGTTGCGGGCCGCCCTGAGTCATGATCGCCACAGGCGTGAAGAGCTGGAAAGCGGCGATGGTGGTGGTCACGATCACGAAGAGAGTCGTCGGCCGCAGGCAGGGCAGCGTGACGTGGCGGAAGCGCGACCAGCTTCCGGCGCCATCGAGGGCCGCCGCTTCGTAGAGCGTCTCGGGAATGCTCTGGAGCCCGACCAGGAAGATCACCATGCGCGGCCCGAGCCCGATCCAGACGCTCATCAGCGCCAGCGCCGCCAGCGCCCAGGCCGGCTCGTTCAGAAAGTCCGTCGAGCCGTCCACGTGCAGCAGCTTCGCCGCCGTGTTGATCAGCCCGACCTCCGGCAGCAGGATCCAGATCCACAGCATCGACAGTGCGACCGGCGAGCTGACTGACGGAATGTAGTACAGCGTCCGGAAGAACCCCACGCCCCGAAGCGGCTGCGCGACCAGCAGGGCCACGGCCAGCGCCGCGGCGACACCCATCGGCACGCTCAAGGCGACGTAGAGCAGCGTATTGACCATCGCTCCACGGAAGAACGGGTCGCCCAGCAGCGCCGAGTAGTTTTGCCAGCCGACGAATGTGTGCTGCGGTTGAAGCAGATGCCAGCGGTGCAGGCTCATCCACAGTGCCGCCGCGATCGGCAGCAGCGAAAAAACCGCCAGGTAGACGGTAGCGGGCGCGACGAATAACCAGCCGCTGCGGCGCGCCGGGCTTGCGCGGGCCGATGCGCTCATGGCGGCGCCTCGCCCGCCGCCGGCGGCTCGGCCAGAACCGGGTCGATCAGGGCGGCGGTGCGGTGGACGACTTCCAGGGCCTCAAGCCGCGGCGAAGCCAGCGCGTCACGCATCATCTCGCCGAGCAGATCTTCGATGAACATGTAGCGCTCGCTGCGCGCGCCCCAGGGCAGCCGGGCGTGCGCGACCGAAGCCAGAAAGGCGTCCTCCACAGGCGTGCCGGCGTAATGGCGGGCCGTGGCGATGTTGCCGGAGAGTGCCAGCCCCGACGCGACGCGCCTGGTCTGCACCTCGTAGCTGGTCATGTACTTGATGTACTCCCAGGCCAATCGCGGCTGGCGGGCGTGATGCATGATGGCCTGGCCGGCGGCGTACAGCACGGTCACGGGCGCGCCGCCCGTGCGCGTCGGAAGGCCGACCACGCCGACATCCAGCCCGCGGGCACGGTAATCAATCAGCATCCAATGCCCCTTCAGGTCCATCGCCGCGCGGCCTTCCAGAAAAAGGTTGACGCCGGCCATGGCGCTCTGCCGCGGGGTGGGCGCCGCGCCGTGCTCGTACATCAGGTCGTGCAGAAACGCGATGGCGGCGGCGCTGGCGCGGCTGTCGAGTGCACCGCTGGCCCGGCTGCCATCGGCCGTGAGGATGTCACCGCCGGAGGTCCAGAGCCACGGTACCCAGAATGGCACCACGTTTTCGAACCAGAAGCCGAACTGCTGCGGCAAGTCCGCGCCGCCACTCCGGCCGGCCGGAGCGGCGATTGTCAGGCGCCTGGCTGTATCGAGAAAATCCGCCCAGGTCCAGCCGTCGCGCGGGTAGGGCACGCCGGCCTGGTCGAAGAGGCGCTTGTTGTAGAACATCACCATGGTGGTGAAGTCGAGCGGGATTGCGTACAGGGCTTCGCCGCGCGTGAAGCTCTCGCGCACGTTGGCGAAATAGCCATCCAGCCGGAACTGCGGGTCGCCGGCGACGAAGGGCCGCAGGTCTTGCAAGACGTTGTTGTTCACCAGCATCGCGGAGTAGGCGCCGTTGACGTGGACGACGTCGGGCGTGCTGCCGGTCAGGTGCGCCATGACGAGTTTCTGCGTGTACTCGATGTGCCCGGGAATCTGCTCGATCAGCACGCGTACACCCGGATGACGGCGCTCGAACTCCGCGCGAATGTCGCGCTCCAGCCGCATGAACTCATCTTCGACCGCCGGGCTGCCCCAGTTGGCCACACGCAGGACCGTCGCCGCATCCGCGCCGTCACGCTCCGCCTCGCAGGCACCGAGACTGAGCAACCCCAGCACGCCGACCAGCGCCGCGACGGTGCGCGCGGAACAGGCTCGATCGGCGAAACGACGGTGGCAGCCAGCAGACATCGCCATTCAGAACACGCGTTCGTCGGGATTCGTAAAGAGGTAGATCGGCCCCACCAGTCCGCCGCCGGCGCGCCAGTCCCGCACGTGAATCACCATCTCGTGCTCGCGCGCCGCCAGGCGGACGGGGATCTCGCGCGGGATGTCGCGGGTGCCGTCCCAGGTGCCGTCGCGCGGGCCGAATTCGCCCAGCACGCGCCCGTTCAGCAGCACCTCGAACCAGTCGCCGACCGCCTCCAGCCGCAAGGTGCTCGCACCGCCGGGATAGCTGAACCGCGTGCGGAATGTCGCCCGACCTTCGAACATCGTCACGCCGCGATTGACCAGCGGCGTGTCGCAGACCACCGCAACCCAGCGGAGTCCGTCGGTGCTCATCTCCCAGCGCGAAAGCACAATCGAGGTGCCGACGAGCGGGCCGATTTCCGGCGGATCGGTGATGGTTGGATCCTGGCGGCGCTGTTCGAGCAGCTCCCAGAGCATGCGACCAGAGGGCGTGTCGTGCCGCAGCGCCGACGCGAAGCCGCGCCGGCCGTTCGAGCGGTACTCAATCACCAGCGGATGCCGTTTCAGCTCCCCCGAGTGGATGTCGCCCAGCTCGACCAGCACGCGTGCTCCGGCCGTGTGCGTCAGCACGCGCCCGGACAGCAGCTCGAAGGCGGCCTCGCGTTCGATCAGCTCCGCCGGCAGGGCCGGATCAAGCACGCGTACGATCGGGCTCCACCAGGTGTTCTCGCCGTGCTTCCACTCTCCCTTGCGCGGTCCAATGACCCGTGTCGCGTCGCTTACGTCGGGAATCTCACGCGGCTGCGCCGGCGTCGCGTGCCAGGCCCAGTCCGTCGCGGCGTACTTGGCCGCTCCGTCGTGCGTATACAGCCCCAGCGGCGTGCGCGGCAGGTCGCGCAGCCCGCAGATCACGTAGCCAGCGTCGGGCAGCTCCCGCGCCAGCGTTTCCACCTGATGCCGCCGAACGCGTAACGCAGCGGCGTACGAGCGCCTCAGGGCCGCTTGCGCGGCCAGGCGCGCTTCCGCGGTCTCGAGCGGCGGCGCGCCGGCCGGGTTGTGAACCCAGTCGCTGGCCCGCGCGGCGTCCAGTGTGTCAGCCACCATCGTCTCGCCCAGAAGCAGCGGTTTGTGCAGCTTGTCGCGCATGCGGGCCGCGTAAAATTTCCAGTGCGCGTTATGAACGTAGGGGTGCTCGTCGTGAAAATCGCCGACGTGCTCCTTGCAGAGCCAGCCGCTGTTGTCCAGCACGAGGCAGCCGGGAATCTCGCGATGCGCCAGCTCGACCAGTTCGCGGCCCAGCTCCGGCTCGATATGGTCGTTTTCGCAGGTCAAGCTGCGCAGGATGACGCAGCCGTAGGGTGCGTCGTTGCGAAAGAACTCGCCGAATTCCGCCAGCAGGGTGTCGCCCTCCGGCGGCGACCGTCGCAGCGGCTGGTTCCACACGGGGTATTCCTGCCAGACGAACATGCCGAGCTCTTCGCATAGTTCGTAGTATCGCCGCGGCGGAATCCACAGGCAGAACTTGATCAGGTTGAAACCGAACGATTGCAGCTCGACGATCTCGCTTCGAATCTGCGACTCGCTCGGCCAGGGGTGGCGCTGCTCTGGATAGTAGCCCCAATGCAGGATCCCGCGCACGCGGAAGGGCCGGCCGTCCACCAGCAGCTTCGTTCCCAGCACGCTCGAACGCTGTGCAGCAGCTCCGCGCCGCGGCGCCGGCTCGGCGAGTATCGAAACGCCGTACGCGCCGGTCCAGCGAACGCCGATCGCCGGCAGAAAGCCGTTGGTCACCCGCAGGCAGTCCTCGCAGGTGATCTCGAGTTCGTTCGCCCGTCCGTCGGGTCGAAGAAACTCCGTGATTTCAAACTCGAACGGTGTCCAGGCGCCAAGGTGCGCGCCGACGTGTCGGCCGTTCACGCGGACGGTCGCGCGAGTCGCCGCCTGCTCGACCCGCAGCCAGGCGCGCGGTCCGGGCGCGTCGAATGTCCGACGAAACACGCTGGTTGCGGCCAGCGCCGGCGGCGCAGCTTCCGGCATCACACGGCTCCCGCGAGGATTATCAGCTTAGCGCATTCTCGCAGAATCCGTCGCACAAGCCATGCGCCCGCGAGGGCGAAACACCGAATCGCGGCGGCCCGAACGCCATACACAAGTCCCCGTTCGAATCGTCCGTACCGCGTTGCCGTCTGAGCCGCGCCGGGCGGACGGCCCATCAGTCCTTCACCACCCGCGCGCGCCCGCCGTCGTAGAGGATTTCAGCCCAGATCAGCCGCTCAAAGTCCCACGTCCGAGCCGCCTGCCGCAGACACACGCTCAGCCGCGGCTCGAGCGTCCCCGCGAATGCCTTTCGGCCGCCGATTGTCACTTCCACCGGCTTCGACCAGTCGATCATGCCATCGCCGAACCCGATGAGAAAGTCGTCCACGTGCTTGCGCTTCACACGCACGCGCTGATCTACAATCTCTCCTTCGACCCACCCCAGCCGTCCGCGCACCTGATCGGCCACCAGCCGCAATTGCTCGGCGTCATCCAGCACGCGATCCTCGGGCAGCTCAACGCGAATGGGCCGGTCGTCCCAGCTCTCGCCCAGCCATTTCAGCGGCTCGATCCAGTACGCCCGCCCGTGCTCCAGCAC
>CAYOHG010000025.1:0-13593 GCA_964403685.1 uncultured Planctomycetales bacterium | reverse complement strand
GAGGCAACGGTTACGGCAACTAGCGCTTCCATTTCGACCCCGGTCCGCGCGCGCACCCGCACCTCGGCGGTCACGCGGATTCGGTCCGGCGGCCGGGCTTCGAACTCAACCTGGATTGCGTCGGGTGCCAGACCGTGACATAGCGGAATCAACTCGCTGGTGCGCTTGGCGGCCTGGATGCCCGCCAGTCGGGCAACACCCAGCACGTCACCCTTGGGAATCTTCCCGTCAAACACCGCGCGGTACGCTCGCGGGCCCAGCTCAATGACCGCCGACGCAACCGCGCGGCGGACCGTGCTGGGCTTAGCCGAAACGTCCACCATCCGCGCCCGGCCGTGCTTGTCGAGATGCGATAGGCGATCCGCGGCTTTCATGCTCGTCATCCGTCGCGCCGGGCGACTACGTTACACTCCCAAGTCCTGATTGGCGACGACGGGCAGGGATTGAACAGGCCTCGATTGTGAACACGCCGCAATCATCCGCCAAGCGAATCATGCCGCCGGTGCTCCTGGCCTGCGGGCTTGCGTGGGCAGCGCTGGTTGAACGCAATGACCGATCGGCCTGCGCGGCGCCAACGTGCCGAGTCTGCGCAGCGGTTGCCGTCGGTGTGCGCAGCGTCCGGGCGCAGTCACAACCGACGGAAGCTGCGCCCGCCGGCAGCGCTGCGGCGACCGATCAGCGTCTGGATCGCTTCGGCGAGTACGTTCGGGAGACGGGCGGGTTGCTCACGCCCGCTGGAATCGCGTTCGGGCTCGACGGCTCGCTTTGTGTGGTCGAGTCGCGCGGCCACCGCGTGAGCCGATTCGACCGCAGCGGGAACCCGCTGCCAGGTTTCGGCTCGTTCGGGCGCGGCGCCGGGCAACTCGCCTGGCCGAGCGGCATTGCGATTGCACCCGACGGCAGCGCCTTTGTCGCAGACACGGGCAACCAGCGAGTGACGGCCTTCGACCCGGCTGGGGCCGCGGCGAGGGTGTGGGGAGAGTTTGGATCCAACCCTGGTCAGTTCATCGACCCAGGCGGAATCGCCGCTGACGCGCAGCGCGTCTACGTCGCCGACACCGGCAACAACCGAATCCAGGTTTTTGACCACGTCGGCAGGCATCTGCTCTCGATCGGTGCATGTGGTTGGGGCGACGGTCAGTTTGTGCGGCCCGTTGACGTCGCCGTCGACTCCGCCGGCCATGTGTATGTCGTCGATGCCGATCGCAGCCGCGTACAGAAATTCGCACCCGACGGACGTTTCGTGCTGGGTTGGGGTGAGTGGGGACCGCTTGGCGCGATGTTGTCGGAGCCGCTGGGGCTGACGATTCATGGCGGCCGCGTGTACGTGGCCGACAGCCGCAACCAGCGCGCCAAGGCCTTCGATCTGGACGGCCGGCTGTTGTTCGAGTGGGGCCTGCACGCGCTCAAGCCGCGCGAGGGCGGCGGGCTGCTGCACTACCCCGCCGACGCGGCGGTTTCGCCCGATGGAGAGTGCGCGGTCGTCTGCGAGCCGTTCGAAAACCGCATTCAATGGTTCGCCCGATCGACGCCGGAAAGCGAATCGCGCTTCAACCCGCAGCAGGGCGCTGGGCTCGAACAGGCTGCGGCCCATTTCGGAACCCGGATCGACATCGCCGGTGATCTGCTGGCGATTTCCGAGCCGGACGGCTTTCAGGTCTCACTGATGGACTTGCGCGGACCGACGCCGATCCTGGTCCATCGGCTCGGAATGCTCGGCAGCGGGCTGGGGCAGTTCCTGCGCCCGGGTGACGTGGAGATCGACCTGGAGTCGCGCCGCATGTGGGTCAGCGACCTCGCGGCGCACAAACTGGCGATCGTGGGGATCGAGCCGCTCGAAGGCCCGGTGCGGTTCCGTCCCCAGATGGCCCGTTTCGTCGAGACGCTGGATCTGGCTGCGCTGGGCGCCGGCCTGGATTGGCTGCCATCCGGCGCTGCGCTCGAAGCGGCCGCGATCGAGCGCGACCGGGACGGGCGGCTCTACCTGTTGGACGCCTGTCGGCGGCGAGTCGTCGTGCTGGCCGCCGATGGAGCGGTCGAGCGAAGCTGGGGCGGATACGGCGATGCGCCGGGCCAGTTCCGCCGGCCGACGGATCTGGCGTGGAACGCCGCGGGAAACGAGCTGCTCGTGCCCGATGCGGAAGCCGGGCAGGTGTGGCGATTCTCGATGGATGGCCGGCCGCGCGGTTCGATCGACGTGCGTGGTGGGAGTCGCGACAACCGCAGCGAGCCGCACGGGGTCGTTTCGGATTCAGACGGGGCGATCTACATCAGCGATGTGGCGCGCGACTGTATTCACAAGTTCGATCCCGCCGGCCAGTTTCAGAAAAGCTGGGGGCGAACGGGGCTGAAACGCAACGAATTCGTGCGTCCCGCCGGCATCGCGCGGCACCCGCGCGAAGGGCTGCTGGTGATCGATCACGGCAATCACCGCGGGCAGATTCTGTCGACCGACGGGAATTTCGTGCGGGCCTTCGGAGCGCGCTGGTTTGTACTGCCGACGCTGGAGGACGGCGATTGAATGCCGGGTTCAGACAGGTTGGCTGCGCTGCGCTGAGCGCGCTCATCGCGGGGCTCGCACTGGCTGCGCTCGGGTGTGAACGAGCTGACCGTGGCGACTACCCGAAGGGGCCGGGCACGGCCGGTTCCGCCGGGCCGCAGGGCGCGGCAAACATACTACATGAAGCTCCCCCAACGGACGCCAGCTCGGCCGGCGAGCGCCTCGCCGCCTCTCTCCCGGCATCGACGCAATCCGGTTCGCCGGAAGAAATCGAGCTGCGCAGCAACGCCGGCACCTACCTGGTTCGCTACCACACCGCGCCTGCGCCGATTCCAGCCAACGAGCTGTTTGCGATCGAGTTCACCGTGCTCGCCGCCGCGACCGGCGCGCCCGTCAGCGACGTGGAAGTCAGTGTCGATGCCGCCATGCCGGACCACGGACACGGCATGAATACCCAGCCGGCGCTCGCAAGCCTTGGGCCGGGGAAGTGGCGCGCCGAGGGGATGCTGTTTCACATGCCCGGATACTGGGAACTGTACTTCGACGTCCGCCGGGCCGGGCGCGGCGAACGGGCACAGGCGGCGGTGCACCTGGAGTAGTCGTGCGGGCGCTGGTAGGGGATTTCTGTCGGCGGGTTCGGCGGTGCGCGGTTCGGGCCGGAAGCGCGGCACTTGTCTTGCTGATCGCCGCGACGACCGCGTGGACCGGCGCGTCGGAAGATCCGCCAGGGAAGGATGAGCCGGTCGCGTTCAGCGACGAGGAACGCCGGCTGCTGCTCCTGCATTCGCCGCTGCCCGAACTACCGAACGACGAGACCAATGCAGTGGCGGATAATCCCGCGGCGGTGCGGCTCGGTCATTTCCTTTTTTTTGACAAACGGCTCTCGGGCAACGGGCAGGTCTCGTGCGCCACCTGCCACGATGCGGCCAAAGGGCTGGCGGATGGGCGTTCCGTCGGCGAGGGTATCGCCCGCGGCACACGCAACACGCCGTCGCTATGGAACGTGGCGTACCACCGCTGGTATTTCTGGGACGGCCGGGCGGATTCGCTCTGGTCGCAGGCGCTGCACCCAATCGAGCGCGCCGACGAGATGGGCGGCAGCCGGCTGGCCGTCGCCCGCCTGATCGCCGGCGATGCAGAGCTGCGGCCCGCATATGAGGCAATCTTCGGAAAGGCCCCGGACCCGGCAACGCTGGCGAACGAAGCTTTGGAGGACACGCTCCGCGGCGCGGTGGATCGGCTGTTCGCCAACGTCGGCAAGGCGATCGCCGCGTACGAACGGAAGCTGGTGAGCCGCGCCGCACCGTTCGACCGGTTCGTTGCCGGACTGCGTGAGCGCGACGCAGAAAAGCTCCGCGCGATCTCTCCGGCGGCGCAACGTGGCGCGAAGCTGTTTGTGGGTCGCGGCAACTGCCGAACCTGCCATACCGGGCCGCATTTCAGCGACCTTGAATTCCATAGTGTGATGGTGCCGGACGCCGGCGGACTGTTGCGCGACGCGGGTCGCTTCGAGGGGATCCGCACGCTGCAATCCGACCCGTTCAATGCCGCCGGCGAGTTCAGCGACGACCGCGCCGGCAGCAAGGCGGCGATGCTGCGATTCCTGACCAACCGCAGTGACAACGCCGGCCGATTCCGGACGCCGACGTTGCGAAACGTGGCGCTGACCGCGCCGTACATGCACGGCGGGCAGTATGCGACGCTGGCCGACGTGCTTGAGCACTACTCGACGTTCGCGGACGCGCCGGCGGCCGGCCATATTCACCGCGAAACGATCCTGCTACCGCTGAACCTGACCGAACAGGAGGCTGCGGATTTGCAGGCCTTTCTCGCAGCGCTGACCGACACGAACCTCGACCCGCAGTTGCTGCGCGCACCGGCCGGACCGCGATAGCTGGCAACTCCGCGGCCAGGGCGCGGCTCAAGTCCGTGCCAAGTCGCTGGCTTCGTCGCTCGTTCAGCCCGCCTGCTGGGCCTCGCTACCGTGAGATTCCAGTGCTCCGCCCTGCGCGATTAACGGACCGCCGGCTCCGCAATAGGCGCGCGAACCGCCGACGGACCCAGTAGCGAATGTCCGCGTAAATCGCCTTCGCGCCCGCCGCAGGACCCGTTAGACTCGTCTTTCGCGAGTTGCCTGATCAACCGGGAGCCTGATTCATGACATGCTCAATGCGTACCCTCGCGGGGATTGTCTGCGCCTGCTCGACCCTGGCTGCGCTGGCCCATGACGGCGACGGAAAGATCTTCGACCGCCAGCCGCCGGTGCAGGCGGCGGCCTATCGCGCGGCCGTCGATGGTCCCGATGCGAGGAATCGCGGATTCGCCGCCAGCGGCGTGTCACTGCTGAGCTGGCTGCCGCTCAACACATTCGGATCGGGCGTTCAAAGCGGCGCCGACTGCTGGGGCTATGTCTCGCCGGCTGGCCGCGAATACGCGATCATGACGCACTACAGCGGCGCAAGTTTCGTTGAAGTGACCGACCCGGCCAACGCCACCCTGATCGGAACGATCGACGGACCCGACAGCCTGTGGCGCGACGCCCAGGTCTACCAGAACTACTGCTACCTGGTCAGCGAAGGCGGCAGTGGCATTCAGGTCGTCGACCTCAGCCAGATCGACGCCGGTACGGTCACGTTCGTGCGTAACGTACTCACCGGCGGCACTACTGCGACTCACACCGTGATCGTCAACGAAGCGAGCGGGTACCTGTATCGCTGCGGCGGAGCGGACAACGGCCTGCGGATCTACTCGCTGGCCAACCCCAGCAACCCGACTCTGGTCGCGACCTGGCCGGACCGCTACGTCCACGAGGCCCACATCATCAGCTACACCGAGGGTCCCTATGCCGGCAAGGAAATCGGCTTCCTGTGCTCGGGTTTCAACGGCGGGTTTGATGATACCGGGCTGGACATCGTCGACCTGACCAACAAGAGCAACATCGTCAATCTCTCGCGCATCACGTGGCCCAACCGCGGCTATTCGCACCAGGTCTGGACCAGCAAGGACCGCCAGTACGTTTACGTCAACGACGAACTCGATGAAGGCGCAACCGTCCCTTTCAGTAGCGAGATTGTGATCGACGTGAGCGACCTGTCGGCCCCGGTCTACATCGGTTCGCCCAACAACGGCAACACCGCGATCACGCACAACCTGTACGTGAAAGACGACCTGTTGATCGCCGCGAATTACCGCAGCGGGCTGCGCGTGTTCGACATCTCGAACCCCACCGATCTGGTCGAGATTGCATACTTCGACACGTACCCGAATGACGATGCCCCGCAATTCAACGGCCTGTGGGGCAACTTCCCGTTCTTCCCGAGCGGCACCGTCATCGGCAGCGACCTGGAGCGCGGGCTGTTCGTCTGGACGCTCAATCTGCCCAAGCTCAGGTTCAGCTTCCCCGCCGGTTTGCCCGAAACCATCAGCCCCCAGGGCGCGTCCGTCGACCTGGAAATCACCGGGCAGTTCGGCGGACAGGTGCAGGCGGGCACCGAAACGCTGTGGTACTACGCCGGCGGCAACTGGCAGAGTGCCGCTCTGGTCCTGGTGGGTGGTTCACAGTACCAGGCCGCGCTTCCCGCGGCCGCCTGCGGCTCAACCCTCTCGTACTACTTCAGCGCCCAGGCCACGACCGGCGAGGTGCTCACCTCGCCCGCCGACGCGCCGACCAGTGCCCACGGCGCGCTGGTCGCCAGCGGTTTCAATGTCGCGTTGCTCGATGAGCTGGAGACCAACACCGGCTGGGCGACTACAGCCGTCGGCGACAATGCCACGACTGGTATCTGGACGCGCGTCAACCCTAACGGGACAGCCGCGCAGCCAGAGGACGATCACACTGCGGCCAGCGGCGTCATGTGCTTTGTGACCGGACAGGGGGCGGCCGGGGGTGGCGTGGGCGATGCCGACGTGGATGGCGGCCGCACGACGTTGACCACGCCCGCGCTCGACCTCAGCGGGCTGAGCGCCCCGTGGATCAGCTACTGGCGCTGGTACAACAACAGCGCCGGGGCCTCCCCCAACGAGGACACGCTGCCGATCGACATCAGCAACGATAACGGCGCAAGCTGGGTCAATCTCGAGACCGTCGGGCCGATCGGCGCCGAGACTGCCGGCGGGTGGTATTTCCGTGAGTTCCGCGTGTCCGACTTCGTCGCGCCGACGGCACAGGTGAAGCTGCGCTTCGTGGCCTCCGACCTGGGCAGCGGATCGATCGTCGAAGCCGCGGTAGATGACTTGCAGGTGCGCGAGTTGGTCTGCAATGCCTGCCCCGCTGATCTGAATGGCGACGGCAGCGTCGACCTGGATGATCTATCCGTTCTGCTGGTCCACTTCGGCACGATCGGCGGCGGGACGCCGGCACAGGGCGATCTGAACGGTGATGGCAACATCGACCTGACCGACCTGTCGATGCTGCTGACGCAGTTCGGAACGACCTGCGGCTGATGCCCGCAGAGCGCCGCGTGCGCTTGATGGGCATGCGAATCTGTCGATAGGCCATTCGCGAGCGCCGGGTTGATTCAGCCCGGCGTTCGTGCTTCCACGACCACACGACGCGCGGCATCCGGGGAAGGCCGGCGGACTGGTCGTGCCGATGTGGCGACGAAACGCGGCGATCCTAGACGACTACGAAAGCGCCCGCAGAATCAGAAATATGACCAGGTGCGCCAAGGCGCCGACTGTCAACAGCTCGGGGATCAGAAACGGCGCGAGCCGATCTTCCCACTTTTCCGCTGGTTCGCTGGAGGCCCAGGTCATGGTCCACCTCCCATCATGAGATTCTATCACCGCTACACGGGCCGGCGGAGGCCATCGGCGGCCCGCCCGCGGCTACGTGTATCATCCGGCCGGGCCGGGCAACGATGCAAGCGGCCGAGGCAGTCGTTGGCGGCGGCCCTGGAACACGCCGATCACTGCATCGTCGTGTCGGCGGCCGGTGTTATCATTCTCCGGGCGCCGGCAATGTCGACTTCGCGAACGGCGCATGACTGCCAAGCCAACCGTGAGGACTTCTATGCGCCGCATCGCGATCGTTGGCGCTACCGGGGCCGTCGGGCATGAGCTCCTCGCCGTGCTCGAGGAGCGCTGCTACCCGGTCGGGCAGATGCGGCTTTTCGCGTCGCCGCGCTCGGCCGGTCAGGTGCTCCGCTGGCGCGGCGAAGCGCTGCGCGTGGAAACGCTCAGCGCCGCCGGCTTGCGCGACGCCGATCTGGTTTTCTTCTCCGCCACAGCGACGGTCAGCCGCGAATTCGCGCCGGCGGCGGCGCGGGCCAATGCGGTGGTGATCGACAACTCGTCAGCGTTCCGGATGGACGCCGACGTCCCATTGGTGATTCCCGAGGTGAACGGGCCGTCCGCACGGCTGCACCGCGGGCTGATCGCCAATCCGAACTGCTCGACGATCATTCTGGCCGTGGCGCTCTGGCCGCTGCACCGTACCAAGCGGGCACTGCGGGTGATCGTGAGCACCTACCAGGCCGCCAGCGGCGCCGGCGCTCGCGCTATGGATGAGCTGCGCTCTCAGACCGCGGCGGTGCTCGCGGGTCATTCCGCCGTTCCACGCGTCTTCCGCGAGCCCTGCGCGTTCAACGTTTTCAGCCACAATACGCCCCTGGACGATCTCGGCGTCAATCTCGAAGAGCGCAAGATGATGCGCGAGCTGGCAAAGATCTTCGCCGACGAATCGCTGCGCGTGGCGGCGACGTGCATGCGCGTTCCCGTGCTGCGCTCGCACCTGGAAGCGGCGGCGGTCGAATTCGAGCAGCCGATCGCCGCCGACGAGGCGCGCCGAATTCTGGGCGACAGCCCGGGCGTCCGCGTGGTGGATGATCCCGCCGCAAACAAGTTCCCCACCTCACTCGACGCAACCGGGCAGGACGACGTGCTGGTCGGGCGGATTCGCGCTGACGCGAGCGTCGCCGGCGGACGCGGGCTACAGTTCATCTGCGCCGGCGACCAGCTTCGCAAGGGCGCAGCGCTGAACGCGGTGCAGGTCGCCGAGCTGCTGAACTAGAGAGGAATTCGTTCAATGGCTCGCGTTCCATTCGAGTACCCGCGCCAGTTGTTGGACTTCGCGCCGCTGAACGGTCTGATCAAGGAGGACTACGAGGATTTCTTCGTCGAAGAGCTCCCGCTGTATGAGGCCAGCGGTAGCGGCACGCACACGTACTTCACGCTCGAAAAGCGCGGCTTGAGCACGATGCAGGCTGTGCGCGACGTGGCGGAAGCACTGGCGGTCGACCCGCGCGCCATCGGCCTGGCCGGCCTCAAGGACGCCCGTGCGGTCTCGCGCCAACGACTGTCGATCGAGCACATCGAGCCCGAGCGACTCGCCGAGCTGCGGCTGCCGCGGATCGGCATCTTCGACATCACCCGCCACACTAACAAGCTCAAGCTGGGGCATCTGGCTGGTAACCGCTTCCGCGTACGCGTGCGGAAAGTACAGCGCGCCCGGCAGGCCGAACTCGAGGCGGCCTGGCAGCGACTGTGCCGGGAGGGTGTGCCCAATTACTTCGGCCCACAACGCTTCGGCAGCCGCGGCGATGGCTGGGCCGTTGGCCGGGCCATCGCACGGAACGAAATCGATACGGCCCTGGACTTGATGCTCGGACGGCCCGGACCCTACGACAGCGGTGAAATTCTGCGGGCCCGGTCACTTTACGACCAGGGTCAATTCGGTGAGGCCGCTCAGGCCTGGCCGCGCATGTTTCGTGACGAACGCCGGGCGCTGACCACCCTCGCGCGGACGCGTGGGAATCGCATGCGCGCGTTTCTGGCGGTGGATCGGCGGCTGCGTGACTTTCTGGTCTCGGCCTATCAGTCGTATCTGTTCAACCAGGTCATCGCGGCGCGCATCTCCCACGGTTTGGGGCGCTTACGCCTGGGCGACCTGGCCTGGCTGCACGGCCGTGGCGCGGTCTTTCACGTTGACGACCCGGCTCGCGAGCAGCCCCGCGCCGACGCGTTCGAAATCAGCCCAACCGGGCCTTTGTTCGGCTATCGCATGACCGAGCCGACGGGCGAAAGCGCCGCGGAAGAACAGGCGGTTTTGGCGCGCGAGGGGCTGGATGTTGCGCTCTTTCGCGCTGCGCGGCTGCGCGTATCAGGCGGGCGCCGTGCGCTGCGTTTCCGGCCCGCGGAGCCTGGATTGGACCTTGGCGCTGACGAGCGCGGACCCTATCTTGAAATACGATTCACGCTCGAACCCGGCTGCTATGCGACCTCGCTGCTGCGCGAGCTATTCGTCGACGCGCCGCCGGAGGAGGAGTCGTGATCGGGGCTCGGGGCGTGTGGACGCGCGCGGGCGGCGTCCGACGGGATTGGGCGATCGTTCACAAGCGGGCGGCGAACCCTTGACGGACTCAGGAAACGGCCTGAACTGGGACGGTTTGCTGGCGCGCGTGCGGACTGACTACCCGCAGGTGTACCGCAGTTGGTTTGCACAGTTGCCGCCGGCCGACCTGCAAGGCGGCGAGCTGCGCATTCGCGTTGATTCCGTAGCCAAGGCACGCTATTTGGCCGAGAGCTGCACCGAGGCGTTTGTCCGCAGCGCCATGGCGCTCAGCGGGCTGCTGGTCGGCGTCCGTTTTCTGAGCGAAGCGACGGACGCGCAGCATGCCACCAGCGGCGCTTGCGGGTTGAAATCGCTGCCGCTGAACCCCGACTACACCTTCGACGAATTCGTGGTCGGGCCATCGAACCGCCTGGCGCACGCAGCCTGCCGGGCAGTCTGCAACCAGCCGGGCCAGCTCTACAACCCGCTCTTTGTGCATGGCGCCTCAGGGTTGGGCAAGACGCACCTGTTGCAGGCGACCTGCGCAGCCATGCAGCAGCTCCCCCACGGGCCCAATGTACTGTTCCTCTCCTGCGAGACCTTTGTTAACGAGTTTGTCCAGGCGATCGAGTGCGGGCACCTGCCGGAGTTCCGTGATTGCGCCCGTCACGCCTCGTTTCTGGTCATCGACGATGTCCAGTTTCTGGCCAACCGCGAATCCAGCCAGGAAGAGCTGTTCCACACCTTCAACACGCTCTACCAGTCGCGTCACCAGATCATTCTGTCGGCGGACTCGCCGCCTTCGGATATTCCCACATTGGAAGAGCGGATCGTGAGCCGCTTTCATTGGGGACTGGTCGCCCAGATCGATCCGCCGGACCGCGAAACGCGCCAGGCGATTCTCCAGAAGAAAGCCCGCCTGCGCGGGGCGGAGATTCCGCCGGCGGTGCTGGACTACCTGGCCGAGCACGTCGAGGCCAACATCCGCGTGCTCGAGGGGACGCTCACCAAGCTGATTTCCGAGGTGCAGCTCAGCGGGAAGCCGTTGACGATCGAGACAGCCCGCCTCGTGCTCGAGGCGCTGGACATCCGCAAGCGCCGTCCGATCCAGATCTCCGACATCCTCGACGCCGTCGCGACGCACTTCGGCCTGCGGCCCGCGGAACTGGTCGGTCGCCGCCGGTCGCGCTCCGTAAGCTATCCACGTCAGCTATGCGTTTACCTGGCGCGCAAGCTGACCTCGATGAGCCTGGAAGACATCGGCGTGCACCTCGGCGGGCGCGATCACTCAACGGTGCTCCACGCGGAACGCTCGATCGAGAATTCGCTGAAGCACGAGCCTGAGACCGCGGATGCTATCGCGCATCTGATGCGGACTCTGTCGTCCCGCCGGTAGCCGAACTCCGTCCACACCAAAAGAGAACAGGCCGGCGGCGCTGCGCAATGCCACAACCTGTCAATTCTCCGCTGTCGCTGGGCTGTTTGCGCTGTCGCGGCTACCTCGCCGGCGGCCTACGCGCGGATGCTTACGCTCCGGCATGTGGCCGGCGCCAAGCCCCAGCCGGCACCACTGACATCACCGGAACTTCGCGCGGCACTGCAACTGGCCACGAGCAGCTAAGTTAGCAGGATCCCGCGAATGCCTGACACGCTTGACAGCGCCGAAGACGATCACGGAAAAGAACTCTTTCAACAGTGTAAGTATCCGTTGCGCCCCGGCGTTAGAGCTGTTCCGCGGGTGGCAGACGGAGCCGTTTTCGGGTAAAAAACACCACAGTCGCCGCCGCCTTTGCGGGTGTGCGGCTTTCGGTGGCCCCAGGCCGCTGAACCAACCGTCAGGAATGAGACGCGCACGCATGAAAACGGTATTGCCCCGACAGGAATTCCTGGACGCGCTCAGCGCTGCGATCCTGCTCGCAGGCGGTCGGACGCCCAAGCCCATTCTCAACTGCGTCAAGCTCGTGCTTCAAGGGGATGAGCAGCTTGAGGTCATGGCGACCGACGGCGAGGGCTCGCTGCACCTGGGAGTCAGCGCTATTGCGGTGAAGCGCCGCGGACAGGCTGTCGTGCCAGCGGATCGGCTGCTGGGGATCGTTCGCGAACTGACCGACGTCGAGATCACGCTCGAGGTGGACGATAACTCGTGCATCATCCGCGGCCGCGGCAGTGAGTTTCACATCTACACCCGCAGCGTTGAGGATTTTCCTCCGGTTCCACTGTTTGAAGGCGAGCCGGACCTGGTCGCCGACGGCGATGAGCTGCGCCGCATGATCAGCCTGACCCTGTATTCCGCGGCACGCGAGGCGAGCCGGTACGCGACAATCGGCGTGCTCTGGGAGAAGCAGGGCAAGCGGCTGTTCATGGTTGCCACCGACGGGCGCCGCCTGGCCCGCGCCGGCGGCACGCTGCGCTCGGCCAACAGCGGCGACTTCAGCGCCATCCTGCCCACCAAGGCGCTGAGCGTGTTCGAGAAGGTCTTTACGTTCGCGCGCGAGGACGAGGATCATTCCGTGCGCATGAAGGTCATGCCCAACCAGGTGCTGCTACAGTCCGGCTCGCGCGTACTCGGCACCATCCTGGTCGAAGGGCACTTTCCCAAGTACCAGGATGTAATTCCGCGCGACAACAACCGCTGTGCGCGCGTCTCGCGTGAAGACCTGCTCTCCGGCGTTCGGCGCGCCGCTCTGCTCACGACCGAGGAGTCGCGTGCCGTGCGGCTTTCGTTCGAGAAGGAGCGCCTGATCCTGACCTCCAAAGCCCCCGAGCAGGGCGATGCGCGCGTCGAGTTGCCGGCTCAGCTTGAAGGCGAGCCGCTGGAGATCGGCTTCAACCCCATCTTCCTCCAGGACGCACTGCGGGTCATGCACTGGGAGGAAGTCTTCATCGAGATGCAGGAGAGCTTTCGGCCGGGGCTGATTCGGGGTGAGGATCGCGACGAGTTCCTTTACATCGTGATGCCCGTATCTCTCTAGGCCGAACCCGCCGTGCGAGCGACCCGATGAACGAGCGCCAGTTTTGCCAGGTGCTGACGAATCGCCGGCGACGCGGGGCCGCTCCGCTGGCGGAGCGCGGACGCCTGGGAACGCTCCTGCGAAACGCTGCCCGCAGCCTGCGCGAGCGCCAGCGCGCCGCGGAGGCCTGGGAACGCTGCCTGCCTGGCGCGTGGGCCGCGCCGGCCCGTGTTGTCGCGGCCAGGTCCGGCGTGATCATGCTTGAAGCAACCGACCGCGTTGTGGCCGAGCGGCTTCGCCGGGCGCATGCCGAGATTCTCAAGCGGCTGCGTGGCTCGTACGCTGCGGCGCGCGAGATTCGCATCGTGCTCGCCGGCGAACACCAGGACGCTGACGACGGGGACTGAACACCCTCCAGCGGCGCAACAACGATCACCTAGGGGATCGGGCTTATGAGCGGATCGAGCATCATGGTCAATCCGAACGAGGCCGAACGTCCGCAGCCGGGTCAACCGCCAGCCGCGCCGCCACCGGAACCAGCGTCGCAAGCGCCACCAGCAGGAAACGGCGGGTACGATGAGAGCCAGGTGCAGGTCCTGGAGGGCGTCGATCACATCCGGGCGCGGCCCGGCATGTACATCGGCGACACCGGCGCGTACGGCCTGCATCATCTGCTCTATGAGGTGCTCGACAACTCGATCGACGAGGCCATGGCCGGCTACTGCCGCAATATCGTCGTGACGCTCTGCGGCGACGGGTCGGTTCGCGTGGAGGACGACGGCCGCGGCATTCCGGTCGGCTGGAAGGACGAGTACGACATGTCCGCGCTCGAGCTGATCATGACCAAGACCGGCTCGGGAGCGAAATTCGAC
>CAYOHG010000024.1:8277-13594 GCA_964403685.1 uncultured Planctomycetales bacterium | reverse complement strand
GGCCCGCCGTGCGAAAGCCGCCGCCACAATTCCGCCTCAGCCGCGCGAAGCTCGCCAACGGCGCTGGAAATCTACAAGCGAACTCGCCGCCGGGCCGATAGAGAAGGCGGGAGTTGCGGATGGTCGGCCGAATCGGCGCACAACTGGCTCTGCTGACGTTCGGGGCGTGCATCCTGATCGGCGTGGCGGTAGGCAATTCCGCCGTCACCATACTGGGGCGCGCGCTGTTGGCGATGCTGGTGGTGCTGTTCGTCGGCCAGCTTTGCGGCGCCGCCTGCAAGCAGGTGCTCCGCGAACATCTGCGCGCCCGCAAGATCGCGATCGACCAGGAGCATGTCGCAGCGCTTCGGCCCGCCGGGGATCCAGCCACGGCAGCGCCGCAGCCGGCTGCGAAGACGGGGTAACGCATGTCGCACCGCCGCGCCGTCAGCCGACACCGCCGAGTCAGCCGGGACCATCGCGTACGCACATTCCCCGATGAAGCGTCGCTGGCCGACGCCTGGCGCCGATACAAGGCCAGCGCCGATCGCGAGCTTCAGAACCGCCTCGTCGAGCACTACCTCTTCCTGGTGCGCTACACGGCCGAGCGGCTCGGCGCCAAGCTGCCCGATGAGGTCGACGTCGACGATCTGATGTCCGCCGGCATCTTCGGGCTGATCGACGCGATCGATGCCTTCGACCTGAATCGCGGCGTGAAGTTCGAGACCTACTGCGCACCGCGCATCCGCGGGGCGATCCTCGATGAGCTGCGCAACATGGACTGGGTGCCGCGGCTGGTGCGGCACCGCGCGCAGAAGCTCGAATCGACCATGCGACAACTGGAAGCCGAGCTCGGAAGGCTGCCGAATGACGAGGAGCTCTCGTCGCGGCTGGGGCTGGAGCGGGTCGACTACGAGAAGTTGAAGCGTGATGCGAACGCCGTATCGCTGGTTTCGCTCTCGCAAGGCGTCAGCGACGGCGACTCGGAGCGCGAAGTCTCCGAGATTGACGTGCTGCCCGACGCAACCAGCGCCGACCCCATCGCCGAAGCGCAGAAGGCCGACCTCAAGAACGCGATCATGAACGAGCTGAGCCGTGCCGAGCGGCTGATTCTCGTTCTTTATTACTACGAGCAGATGACCATGAAGGAAATCGGTGCGACGCTCGACCTCTCCGAGTCGCGCGTCAGCCAGATGCACTCGGCCACGATCGAGCGCCTGCGCGGTCAGTTCGGCGCCGATGAGCTGAGCGCTTCGCTGGCCGCCACCGACATCCTGGCGTAGCGAGTCCTGCATGTCCGCGATCCCGCCAGCCTGGCTTTCAGGCGTCATCCAGGCGCACGGCGCCCAGGATCGCGCCGCCCAGGCACGCCAGGTCGACGCGGCCGACGCCGCCCGGCGGACCGGTCCGGCAGAATTCGACAAACATCTTCAGGACGTGATCGAAAACACCGACCGCGACAGCCAGGTCTACTCCGACGCCGAGGGCAGCGGCAGCCAGGGGCGCAGCCATTCGTCGCCTGACGAGCAGCCGAGCACTTCCGACGAAAAGCCGAGCGCTGAGCCGACCGGCGAAAACCACATCGACTTGCAGGCGTAGGAATGCCCGCGCCCAGGCCGCGCCCGAGCGGACTCAGCCCCGCCACGGTCCGACGCGCGGAACGCGACGCCGCGGGTATCATCCGCGTCAGGCAGGGAGCCCGCGTGCACGCACCCGCAGAACCTCATCCGCACCCAAACCGCGGCGACGACCCCGCGGCGACGGCCAGCGTCATCGGCCTGGAGCAGATCACCAAGGTCTACAAGACCGTCGGTGGCGAGGTGGCCGTGCAGGCGCTGCGCGGCGTCTCCCTGAGCATCGCGCGCGGCGAGCACGTCGCCATCGTGGGCGCGTCGGGCAGCGGCAAGAGCACTTTGATGAACATCCTGGGTTGCCTGGACCGCCCCACCAGCGGCCGCTACCTGCTGGAAGGCCAGGACACCTCGCAGCTCAGCGACGATGAGCTGTCGGACATCCGCGGCCGGCGGATCGGATTCATCTTTCAGAGCTTTAACCTGATCCACGGACAGAGTGTGCTGCAGAACCTGGAAGTCCCCGCCTTCTACCAGGGCTTGACGCCGGCGCAGCGCCGCGCCCGGGCCGTCGAGATGGCCGGCCGCGTCGGACTGGGCGATCGCCTGCACCACCGGCCCAACCAGCTCTCCGGCGGTCAACAGCAGCGCGTCGCGATCGCACGGGCCCTGATGAACGACCCCGCCATGCTGCTGGCCGACGAGCCGACCGGAAACCTCGACAGCGCGACCGGGCAGATGATCCTGCATATGCTCGACGAGCTGAACGCAGCGGGCGTCACCGTGGTCGTGGTCACGCACGATCACAGCGTCGCGCAGCGCTGCAAGCGCATCATCGAGGTCTGCGACGGGTTGATCGCGGCGGATCGCGCGGGCACGTAGGCACAGGCGCCTGTGACGACCGGCGCGGTCCGCCGACGGCGATCGAAGTCACTGGCGGTCCAAACGCGGGCCCCCGCCGCGAAACTCACGCCGGTGGCGCCGGACCCAACGGCGGCGGCGGGCGGCGCGGCAAGCGGCCGAGTTCCCAGCGCAGCGCCGACTCCAAGTCCTCGCACAGAAAGCGAAAGCCCGCCGACTGCAAGGCCGCCGGCAGCACGCGCGCTCCGCTCAGCAGCAGCGCCGTGCCCATCTCACCGAACAGCGTGCGCACCACGGCGGCAGGCAGCGGCGTGATTGCCGGCCGATGCAGCACGCGCCCGAGCGTCCGGGCGAAGGCGCGGTTGGTCACCGGATGCGGCGCGGTCGCGTTCACCGGGCCGCGCACGTCTTCGCGAAACAGCAGGAAGTGAATCGCACCGACAAGGTCATCCAAGGCAATCCAGCTCAGGTACTGGCGCCCCGAGCCAACCGGACCGCCCAGACCCCACGAAAACGCCGGCAGCATCGCCCGCAGCGCGCCGCCGTCGCGCGCCAGCACGGTGCCGACCCGCAGATTGACCACGCGGATTCCCGCCGCCCGCGCCGCCGCGCAAGCCCCCTCCCACGCCGTACAGGTCTCGGCCAGAAAGCCCGTGCCGGCAGCCGCCTGCTCGTCGAGCGGTTCATCTCCGCGCGAGCCGTAATAACCCACCGCCGAGGCGCAGATGAACGCCCGCGGCGGCGAGCGCAGCTTCGCCAGCGCCTCAGAGAGCACGTGCGTCGAGCGCACCCGGCTGTCGCGGATGACACCCTTGCGTTCCGCGCTCCAGCGTCCGGCGGCGACGCTCGCCCCGGCCAGGTGGACGACTGCGTCGCAACCTTCCAGTCGCTGGGCTTCGATCTCGCCCGCCAGCGGGTCCCAGCCGATCTCATCCGAGCCAGGGTGCGGCCGGCGGCGCACCAGCGGCTGGACCGTGTGACCGCCGGCGGTCAGGAACGCGACCAGCGCCCCGCCGACCAGACCGGACGCCCCCGAGACAACCACGCGCTGGGGCCGATGCTCGGCGAACTGGCGCTGGCGCACGACGTCGAACTGGGTTCGGCGATGCCGCCAGGCGAAAGCGCGCTCGAGTTGTCGGTAAATGGCGGCACCGGCCAGGCTGTCGCCCAGGGCCGCCAGCGGCAGGCGGTACTCCACGCGGTCAACCAGCTCGCTGGCGGCATCATCGATCGGCACAAAGCGATGCGTGTGCCGCCAGTAGGCGAACGGCCCGCGAACCTGCTCGTCGCAGAACTGCCGGCCCGGCTCGTAACCGTCGAACAGCACGTGCCAGCGGCGGCGCAGCAGGCCGGTGCCGAGTTCCAGTACCACCCGCGAGCCATTGGCGATCCAGCCCGAACGCTCCAGCACCCGGATGCGCATCCACGGCGGGCGAAGTCGCTCGAACGCACCGGGATTGGCGTGCCAGTTGAAGACGGCGGCGGCGGGTGCGTCGATGCGACTGCGAAGCTCGAAGTCGGCCATCGGATCCCTCGCGCGTCCCGCGCCCGGAAAAAGGCGATTGGGGAAATTCGCCGACCGGGCCAGAATATTCCCTGCCTGAGAGACAATACCGTCGAAACGCGCGCCTGTCGGCGCGCCACGGGCCCGATGTCCACGGGGAGATTCGCCATGCCCACTCGCACGCGGGTTCCTGCACTTCTTCTGGCCGGAGTGCTGGCGACCGCCGGCAGCTTCGCACAATCCGGCAAACTCGCGGCCAGCGCGCCGCAGAAACCGCTGCACCTCGACCAGCGTGAGCTTGCGCTGTCGTATGTTCCCGCCGACGTCGTCGCGGCGGGCGTGCTGCGCGAGGGCGACCAGCAGCTCAACCGCTTGCACAACTGGCTGACTGCGGGTGATTTCGAAAACACGGAGCTGTATCGGCTACTCGAAGCGGAACCGCAATTCGCGCAGGCCCGCGTCGGTTTGCTGGGCCTGTCGGCGGCCGCGGGTACGGACCCCTGGGCGGCGCTGGGCGCGCTGCTGGGGCGCGAAGCCGCGCTGGCCGTCTCGCTGGGCGACGGCGGCGGGCCGCAGTTTCTGCTGGTTGCGATTCCGCGGTCGCCGGAGCTGCTCGACCGGCTGCTGGCGTCAATCCACGCTTTGGCGGGGCTGAACCGCGACGGCCAGCCCGACCCGCGCCGCAGCCGGCAACTGGACGGGGTCACGGCCTTCTCGTTTTCGCCGCAGTTTCACCAGTGCCGCCTGGACGACGCGGTCCTGCTTTCGAACAGCCTTGAGATGCTGACCCGCGCCATCGCGGCACGCCGCTCGGGAAACTGCATCGTGCGCGGCAAGTTGTATCAGCATGCCGCCAACCAGGCGCCGGGCGATTCGCTCTTCTGGACTTTCGCGGAGCTTCAGCGATTGCGCGAGCTGGCTGAAAAGCGCCGGGAACTGGTTGCTCAGATCGATAACCCTCTGGGGGGCCTTCTGTTCGGCGCCTGGTGGCACACGCTGCTGCACAGCAGTGCCCCGGTGGCCTGGCTTCGGCCGATCGAAGGCGGCCTGCTGCTGGAGGGCGTGGCCCAGACTTCTGACCCCGCGCCCGATGCGCTTCGCGGGTTTCGCCCCGCGCTGAATGCCGCGTCCTGGTCTGCAAACTCGTTGCCACGGTTTGTCGGCGCGATGGAGCTGCCGCGCGGCTGGGCCGACCTGTTCAGTGAGCGCGAGCAGCTTCTTACGCTGCCCGCCGCCGGTCAGCTTGTGAACTTCAGCACCGTGACGTCGACGCTGCTGGGCGGCGTGGATTTTCTGAACGACGTGCTGCCGCGTGTGAACGGCGCAGTGCGCTTCATCGCGGCCCGGCAGGAGTATGCCGGCCCGCACCCGCCGCCTTCCCCGCGGCTGCCGGCGTTTGCGC
>CAYOHG010000024.1:2004-8267 GCA_964403685.1 uncultured Planctomycetales bacterium | reverse complement strand
GGTCGTGCCCATGAAGACTGAGGCGGCGTTTCGCGAGCGCCTGTTTTCAGGCGCGATTTCCGCGCTGTCGCTGGTGAACCTGGACATGGCGCAGAAAGGCCAGCCCACGTACGTGCTCGATCTCGACAAGCACCGCGGCGAGCGGATCGTGGTCGCGCGCTTTGCCGAAGCCGATGCCGCCCTGTCGATGGACATGGGCGCGCCGCCAGCCGCCGGCGGTGTGGCCGACTCCACGCCCGCGGCCAGCGAACCGGCCCCGTCCTCAGGCATCCGCTACAACTTCGCACCCGCCGCAGCCGTCGTCGGGGATCACGCCATCATCGCGACATCGCTCGATCTATTACGCGACACGATGGACGCGATTCTGGACGCGAAGACCGCGCCGCAACCGCCGGCGTTTCCCTCCGGGACCGATGAGCTTGTGCTGGACGTGAGCGTGCTGAACGCTCTGCTGCGCGAAAACCGCGGCGAGCTCGTGCTGAACCGCATGCTGGAGGAGGATCTGCCGCGCGCGCGGGCCACGCAGGACATTGACCGCTTTCTGCTGCTGCTGGACTTCTTCGGGCAGCTTACCATTCGCTCGATTCCGCTGGAGCGCGGGCATCGCGCGACCGTTCAACTGACGCTGACGCCCGCGACCCAGTGGCGTCGGCTGCCCTGAGCGCCCGGAGCGGAGGTACTGACGATGGGCAATGGGCTGAACGCGTGCGTTTTTGGCGCGGCGCGGCCGTGGAATCGATCCGCCGCCGCGCATCTGCTCCGCCGCGCGGGTTTCTCGCCCAGCGAAACCGAGCTGCGCGCCGCACTGGCCGATGGACCGACGGCGACAATCGAGCGATTGCTCGCCGGCGCGGTTGAGTCGCAACACTATCTCGACCTCGACCAGACCGGCGCCGCCCTGGCGGCGCGCGAGAATATCGAATTATTGCGCGGCTGGTGGCTGCTGCGCATGGTGCACACGCAGCGCCCGCTGCATGCGCGGCTGGCGCTATTCTGGCACAACCACTTTGCCACCAGCTACGCGAAGGTCCGCAGCGCCGCGATGATGCTCCAGCAGCTTCGCACGTTCGAGCGCCTGGCGCTGGGGTCGTTTGAGAGTCTCCTCTCCAGCCTTTCGCGCGATCCGGCCATGATCGTCTGGCTCGACGGCGAGCAGAACGTGCGCGGGCGGCCGAACGAGAACTACGCCCGCGAGCTGTTCGAACTGTTCAGCCTGGGCGTAGGCAACTACAGCGAATCCGACGTCAAGGAGGCTGCCCGGGCCTTCACCGGCTGGCACCAGCGCCGCGGGCAGTTCTACTTCGTGCAGCGCGACCACGATACCGGTGAAAAGACCGTGCTTGGAACGCGCGGCAACCTGGACGGTGATGACGTCGTGCGGCTCGCCGTCGCGCAGCCCGCCTGCGCCGCGTTTCTTGCGAACCGGCTGCTGCGCGAGTTCGTCTGTCCGCAGCCGCCGGCCGAGCTGGTCGAGTCGTTCGCCGGCGTGCTCCGCAGCACGCGTTACGAACTGCGCGAGTCGCTGCGCACCCTGCTGGCCAGCGAGGCGATGTTCGACCCGCGCTGGCGCCGCGCCCGAATCAAGTCGCCCGTGGAGTTTGTCATCGGCGTGGTGCGCTCGCTGGAGCTGCGGGTGGGCGCCGCCCCGCTTTCTGATGCAGTGGTGCAGATGGGGCAGGCCCTCTTCGAGCCACCCAGCGTCAAGGGCTGGGACGGGCACCGCACCTGGCTCAATTCCGCGACCATGCTCGTCCGGCTGAATGCCGTCGTCCGGGCGCTCGACGGCACGGCGTTCGACCCGGCGAACTGGCGGTCGCGCCATGATCTCAACGACCGCGACGCGCTCATCCGCTGCTGTGCCGAGCTCACGCTCGACGGCATGATTCCGCCCGGCGTCGATTCATCCGCGCCGACACCTGACGCCGATCTGAATGTGGAAGCCCGACGACTGTTGCGGGCGCTGATGAGTGCACCCGAGTACCAGATGGCCTGACGACCATGAGAAGCGGGCGCCCCAGGCGAGCCCGCCGAGGAGTAAAACGATGGCCGCTCCATCCCGCCGGGAGTTTCTTCAGCAGTTGTCCGGCGCAACGCTGCTCGCGACGGCCGGCAGCCTGCCGCGATTCCTCGCCCGCAGCGCGCTGGCGGCGACCGCGGGAACCGATCAGCGCATTCTCGTCGTTGTTCAGCTTAGCGGCGGCAACGACGGACTCAACACAGTCGTTCCGGTCGGCGACGACCGTTACCACCGGGCCCGTCCGTCGTTGCGGATCGAGCCGCAACGGGCGCTCAAGCTGAATGAAACGCTCGCGTTGCACCCCGACATGCCTGGCTTCAAGCGGCTCTTTGACGAGGCGCGCTTGTCCGTCATCATGAACGTCGGGTACCCCAATCCCGACCGTTCGCATTTCCGCTCGATGGATATCTGGCACACCGCCAGCGACGCGCCGGAGCGCGCCGCCGACGGCTGGCTGGGCCGCGTGGTCGATCGCCTTGCGCCGGCCGGTGGTTCTTCGGCCGGCATTTCCGTGCCCGCAGCGCTGCACCTCGACAGTGAATCGCTGCCGCTGGCGCTGAAATCGGCGACGCACGCGGTCCCGTCCATCCGCAGCATCGACGCCTTCCAGTTGCAGCAGCAGGACGCGGGCGTCGAGCAGGCGATCGCGGCTGACCGCGACGCCGCCGCCGATCAGCAGCGCTCGGCCACGTCGGTTCATGACGACCTGCTGTTCGTGCAGCGGACCGCGTTGGTAGCCTGCGCCAATGCGCGTCGGATTCGGTCCGCTGAGGGAAGAGTCGAGCGCCGTGCGAACTACCCCGACTACGGCCTGTCGCGACGGCTTGAGCAGATTGCCCGGCTGATCGCCGCGGATTTCGGCCCGCGTATCTACTACACCTCGCTGGGTGGATTCGACACGCACGCTCGCCAGGTGCTGGCTCACGGACCGCTGCTGCGCGAGCTGGCGGACTCGACCGCGGCCTTTCTGGATGATCTCAAGAGCATGGGACTGGAGCAGCGCGTCCTGCTGCTGACCTTCAGCGAATTCGGCCGGCGCGTGCAGGAAAACGGCAGCCAGGGAACCGATCACGGCGTCGCCGCTCCGATGTTTCTGGCCGGCACCGGCTGCGTCCCCGGCGTTCATGGCGAACCGCCAGACCTGGTGAATCTCGTGGATGGCGACATTCGCCATGAACGGGACTTTCGCGAGGTGTACGCGGCGGTGCTGGAGCGCTGGCTGGGCGTACCTTCAACAGCGGTGCTCGGGCGAGCATTCCAAGCCGCGGAAGTCGTCCGCGCGTGAACCGCCGCCGTACCAGGGAACAAAGTAGCACCGGAGCTTGGGAACGATCCGGACAAAGGCGCAAGGGCGCAAAGGAAGAACGGAACGAAGCAGCATCGGACCGAGGGACCAACCGAACGATGAACAGGTTCGGATTCTGCCCACAATCCGCAGCCGGTTAACTTGCCCCTGGTCCGTTCGCCCCGCTGCGTCCGATGCTTTCATCGATCGATCGCGCCCTCGGTCGCAGCGGGTAATCGCCCCAACTCCGCTGGCACACGCCGCCATAACTTTCGCACAGACATGACGTTGGGGACGCTTTTCCACACCGGCGCCCAGCCCGTCCGCTAATCTGACTGCTGGAACGCAAAAAAACGCGCTCGCGCTGGACTTTGGCAAAATCGCCGGCCTAGAAGTGGATGTAAACGCACTCCTCCTCCTGTAACAAGGGAGCCCGGCCAAGGTCGGGCTCCCTTGTTTTTTGCAGCGAATTACGCCTCGAAGCACGGCGACGGGTGAGGCGTCCGTGCACGCTCACGGAGCGGGAGCGCCGCGTTTTTTGCCGGCGGGTGGAAATCCGCGCGCGACCCGCCCTAGAAAGATGCAGAAGCCGCGGGTGATCCGAATTGCGGATCGCTTTGAGATAGAGCACCGACCTCCTCCTCCTGTAAACGGGCTCGCCGAAAGGCGGGCCCGTTTTATTGCCGCCCTCTCACTTGCCGTCGGACCGCCTGCGGGCATGGGTCGCGCTGACTTCGCGCGATCCACTTTCTGCGATCGCGACAGGAGTCGCCTCCCCAGTACACGCATCGCCGCACGCGGTTCAGGCCTTTGCCGGTACCGGTCCGCGCATGACAGCACGCTTCCGCTCACCTTAGAATTCCGCGCCATGCTGGCCCGCGTTCACAGCATGGCCCTCAGCGGCATCGATGCGCGGCTGTGCGAGGTCGAGGTTGACGTGACCGGCCGCGGTTTTGCGCCGCCGACGGTCGTCGGCCTGCCCGATTCCGCCGTCAAAGAGAGCATTGACCGCATCCGCAGCGCCTTGCAGAACTCCGGCTTCGGCGCACCGCGCACGCGCACGACGATCAATCTCGCACCGGCGGACGTGCGCAAAGAAGGTCCGGCGTTTGACCTGCCGATCGCGCTAGGCATGCTGCTGGCCGACGATCAAGTGCGCAGCGAGGACGGGCAGTCGTACCTGGTTGCCGGCGAACTGGCCCTGGACGGTCGCGTCCGTCCGATCCGCGGGGCGCTGTCCATGGCGCTGCTGGCGCGCGAGGCGGGGTTTCGCGGCGTGCTTGTGCCGGCGGAGAACGCTGAGGAGGCGGCGGTCGTCGAGCAGGTGGACGTGCTGCCGGTGCGTTCGCTGACCGAGGCCGCTCGATTCCTGGCCGGCGACCTGCCGCTCGAACCCATGGCGCTGGACCGCGAGGCCCTGGTATCCCGCTCATCTAACTACGATGTCGATTTTTCCGATGTGCGCGGACAGGAGCCGGTGAAGCGCGCCCTGCTGATCGCTGCGGCCGGCCGGCACAACGTGCTGATGATCGGTCCGCCCGGCACCGGCAAGACCATGCTGGCCAAGCGCATCCCCACCGTGCTGCCGCCGCTGTCCCTGGACGAATCGCTTGAGACCACGCGGATTTACTCCGCCTCCGGCAAGCTTCCGCCGGGGGTCAGCCTGATCGGCACGCGCCCGTTCCGCCAGCCGCACCACTCGATCAGCGTGCCCGCGCTGGTCGGCGGCGGGACGATTCCGACCGCCGGCGAAGTATCGTTGGCGCATCGCGGCGTGCTGTTTCTCGACGAGTTTCCGGAGTTTCCGCGGACGGTGCTGGAATCGCTGCGGCAGGTGATGGAGGACGGGACGGTCACGATCGCCCGGGCACACAGCGCCGTGCTGTTTCCGGCCGATTTCATGCTGATCGCGGCGATGAACCCGTGCCCGTGCGGATATTTCACGGACCCGCGGCGCAAGTGCAAATGCTCGGCGCCGCAGATCGACCGCTACCTGGCCCGCATCTCCGGTCCGCTGCTGGAGCGCATCGACATTCACATCGAAGTGCCGGCCGTGCCCATCGCCGCCCTGCGCGAACTGAAGCCCGGAACCGACAGCGCCAGGCTGCGTGCCCAGGTGGCCGAGACGCTGCGGGTGCAGCAGGAGCGCTTCGCGGGCGAAGCCACGGTCTACAACGGGCGCATGACCTCGCGCATGCTGCGCAAGCACGCCGCACTGGACGCGGACGGCGAGCGCCTGCTGCGCCAGGCGGTCAGCGAACTGGGGCTCAGCGCGCGGGCCCACGACAAGGTGCTGCGCGTGGCCCGCACGATCGCGGACCTGACCGGCGCGGGGCGGATCGAAGCCGCGCATGTCGCCGAAGCGATCCAATACCGCCGGTTGGACCGGGCGCTGTGAGCGCAGCGTCTGGAGTGGATTGCAGTTAGCCGGAGCACAGGGCCCAGTCCCAGGAGGGCAGCATGACACTTGGTGAAGCGCTGGCCGAAGAACTCGAATACACGCGCGATTGGACGCTGCGGCTGATCGCCGATCTGGACGGCGATGACTGGACGTTTCAACCGGCGCAAGGGCTGGCCCATGCGCTGTGGACATGCGGGCACCTGGCCAACGCCCAGCACTCGCTGATTCACGTGCGTTGCCTGGGCAAGCCGGCGCTGGACGAGCCGTTTATCCTGCACTTTCCGATGGGTCGGCCGGTCGCTTCGGCCGAAGAGCATGCCTATCCGCCGCCGGCTGAGGTGCTGCGAGTGATGGCCGATCTGCACGCGCGCAGCCTGGCGGAGGTGCGGGGGATGAGCGATGCGTTCTTGCAAGAGCCGGCCTATTCAGCCGACGGCGGCCCGCATCCGCATTACCGCACCCGGCACGGGGCGGTGGCGCACTGCTCGCGGCATGAGGCGTATCACGCCGGCCAGATCGGGATGATCCGACGCCTGCGCGGCAAGACCTTTCTACGCTGA
>CAYOHG010000024.1:0-1904 GCA_964403685.1 uncultured Planctomycetales bacterium | reverse complement strand
CGCCGGCCAGATCGGGATGATCCGACGCCTGCGCGGCAAGACCTTTCTACGCTGAAGCGCGCTGCGGTCGCCGGCGCGCCGAGCGCTCAGTCGCTCTGTTCGCCGGCAAACTGACTGACATCCGAGCGGCACTGAAACCGCAACGTAATTGGTCCGACCTGGTACTCGGCGGCGTCCAGGACGACGAACACATCGCCGCTGGCCGGCACCCTGAACGCCATGTCCGCATCCACGCCCATGACCCAGTTGTCGTTGGCCGTTCCCAGCGGCTGCCCGCTGTAGGGATCGATCAACTGGATCGGAGTCAGGCTGCTTCCGCTCGCGTTCCAGGCCGAGAGCATGATCGGGTCATCGCCGGCGCGCGGTCCATTCGGGAGACTCACCCTCATCAGCTTGCCGGCGGCCGCGGCGTCGATCCGGAAGAACACGTCGTCGGCGTCACCGGGCAGCGGCTCGGGAGTGTCGTCCGGGTCAGGACCGTCCAGGTCCGGAGTCGGGTCGTCGTTGTGCATAAACGTCATTTCGACAGTGCGCAGAACGGGTACCGACAGTCCACAGGTAATCGGGATTGCCGTGGCCTGCGTGTCGCCTTCAGGTACGATCAACGGCAGCGGAGCCCCCGTGTCGAAGGTCAGTTCCACCGTCGGGGAGCCTGCGAAGTTTCCACCGGCGTCAGGCGTTTGCGTCAGGACGCGCTTATTCTCCGTTTCTCCCTTCGTATCGACCATCAAACCCATCTTGGCCAGCACGGCCAGGGCTTCCTGGCGAGTCGCGCCGGAGCTGTCACTCAGCTCATTCCAGCCTTTGCCGACAAGAAACGGAAAATGCCAGGTGCTCGTTTCGCTGAACCGGCGGCGGAACTGCACCAGTTTGCCGGTCAACATCCGCTTGTCGGCCGGAGTCGCGAAACGTTCGAACAGGTGTGGTGACCGGCTGATGACGTAGTGTCCCGGCGTGAATGCAACGGGCACCGGCCGGCCGCCGGGGCGGCTCAGCCACATCGTTTTGCCGTGCAGGAGAATCCACTCGGTATAGGGCGCGCCGGTCAGCGGCCGCGGATGCTTGACCATCAGCAGGCTTGAGCCGATCACGCCGCCGTCGACCCCGGTCACGTCGTCGTAGCCGCTGACCCCGCCGATGTGCCAGGTCAGCCCCAGTACGTGCGCATCGCCGGTGCCGCTGGCCGCCTGCGCACTGGGCACGTTCGGTTGTATCCAGAGCATGGCGACAATCGTCACCGTCGCTGCCGCCAGAACCCACGCTACTCGCCGCATGGCCGATCTCCGTCGTGCAAGTGAAACGGAAGTTCGAGAATCAGCGTCCCGAAGTTGCGACCGCGCGACACAGGCGCCGACCGCACCCCATCCCCGCCCATTCGACGGCCTCCACCTGCATCAGCGCGACGAGCTGCGCAGCCGCAACCGCCTTGCTGACACAATAACCCAGGCGGATGAGCCCGCCGCCAGCGCGATCGAAATGAACAACCCCGTGGGATACAGCACAACCTGAAAAGCCAGCGCCGTCAACAGCCCCAGCGCCAGCAGTCCCGAACCCAGCAAGAGGGCCGAGCCGGCTGCCGTCCAAAGCGATGATCGCGTCGCCGCCCTCCAGCCGACGACGACGCCCGCTGTCACCGCCAGCAGGTGGGACACGATTTCAAGGAACCGTCCCGGACGCTTGACGGCGAAATTCGCAAGCAGGTCGCTGATCGCCGTGGCGTGCATGTAACTGGAAAAGTCCTCACGCGGGCCCTGCTGCCCGGCCAGCAGACGGCGGTCGCGCTTGGTCGTTCGCTCGAATCGCTGGTCGCCGACCACGACGATCCTGCCGGCGAAACGCTCGATCACTTCGGCATCCGCCAAGGCGAACAGCTCGGAATAGCGAGTCGTCACACCGGCCAGTAC
>CAYOHG010000023.1:11531-13606 GCA_964403685.1 uncultured Planctomycetales bacterium | reverse complement strand
GTATAAGTGTCAGGCGGTTAGTCGTGGGTCAGGGTCGTTTCTGGACTCGTCGGCTACTCGACTTTAGGATGGCGCGGCGGCGCTCGGCAAGCTGCTCGAGAAAAGCCGCGCGATAAGCCGGGCGGGGATACGAGGGGCGGACTTTCAGCGGGCCGCGGGGAGCAAGCTGGGCATGCGGATTGCGGTGATCGCCTACCCGCTGCGCGTCGCCGGCGGCCTGTCGGTCGGGCGCAACGTGATCGCCGCACTGGGGCGGGTCGCCGACGAACACGATTACCTGCTGCTGCTGCCCGCCGGCGTCGGCTACGAGGATACGCCCAAGCCGACTCGCTGCGATTGCGAGTACTTCGTGCGCCGCGGTGGGCTGCTGGGTCAATGGTGGTATGAGCAGCGCGACGTGCCGCGGCGCGTCCGCGCCTTTCGTCCGGACGTCGTCTGGGGGCTGGCGAATTTCGGGCTGCGCCACCCCGCCGCTGCGCAGGCTTTCCTCTTTCACAAACCGCAGTTCATCTATGAGCCGCGCTACACGCGGGTCGAGGTGCTGCGCTCGCGAATGGCCAACGGCCTGGCGCGACGCCGGCTGGTCCGCTCGCTTCCGGCCACTCAACTGGTGTTCTGCCAGACGCAGACCGCCGCCGAGCGATTCCGGCGATTCCTGGGCTACCGCGGCGAAATCGCGCTGATGCCGAACGCGGTCTCGCGTTTTGTGACTTCGGACGTGCCGCCGGCGGCCCCGCCCGTCTTCGCTCGGCTGGCGCGGCGGTTTGTGCTCTTCTGCCTGACGAAGTTCTACGCGCACAAGAACCTGGAGATCTTCCTGGACGTATTCAAGGGAGGAGCCGCGGCCTTGCGCGACGTGTCCATTCTGTTTACCGTGCAGGCCGACCAGCACCCGCGCGCCGCGGACTTCCTGCGCGCGATCGAGTCGCCGAACCTGCGCGATCACCTGGTCAACGTCGGTCCGGTGCCGCAGACCGAGCTGGCCGGCTACTACGGGCACAGCCAGGGACTGATCCTGCCGACGCTGCTCGAATCGTTCAGCGGCACGTATCTCGAGGCCATGCAGTATCGCCGGCCCATCCTGACCAGCGACCTGGACTTCGCCCGCGACGTCTGTGGCGACGCGGCGGAGTACTTCGACCCGTTCGATCCGGCGGCGATCCGCGACGCGATCGTGCGCGTCCGCGACTCGACGGACCGTCGCGAGGAGCTGGTCGCGCTGGGGCAACGGCGGCTGGCGACGATGACGCGCGACTGGGACGAGATTGTCCGCGAGGCGGTCGGCCGGCTCGCCGGGCTGGTCAAATCGCGTGCTGTCCGCGAGACTTTGCCGCCATGAACGTCTTGCAGCGCGCCCGAATCAAGCTATTGCCGCACATCGCCAGGCTGATGCTGCGCCCGCGCGGGCGCGATGACCTGGTGCGGCTGGGCGGCGGCGGCGGGAGCTGGGTGGTTCCCCAACGGCTCTTCGACGCGAACTCAATCTGCTACTGCGTGGGCGTCGGCGAGGACGTCAGCTTCGACCTGGAGCTCATCGAGCGCTTCGGCTGCCAGGTGTACGCGTTCGATCCGACCCCCAAGGCGATCGCGCATGTACGGCAGAACTGCGCGGCGCAACCGCACTTTCACTTCGAGCCCGTGGGCGTCTGGAAAGACGACTGCATCATGAAGTTCTTCGTGCCGCGCAATCCGCAGCACGCCTCGTATTCGATCGCCAACCTTCAGCAGACCGACGAGTTCGTCGAGGCGCCCTGCAAGCGCCTATCGACGCTGATGCGCGAGCACGGTCATACGCGCATCGACCTGCTGAAGATCGATGTCGAGGGAGCCGAGTACGACGTGATCGATTCGATGCTGGCCGAGCGCATTCGGCCGCGCGTCTTCTGCCTGGAGTTCGACCAGCCGGCCCCGTTCGCCCGGACGAAAGCGGCGGTCCGGCGGCTGGTTGGGGCCGGCTTCCAGCTTGTGCACATTCAGGGGTGGAACTACACGTTTGTGGCGCCGGAGCCGTAAGCGCAGGGTCGCCGGTCCGCGGCCGCGGCTCAGCCGGTGGACAGCCCCGGCCCGATCCGGAT
>CAYOHG010000023.1:0-11521 GCA_964403685.1 uncultured Planctomycetales bacterium | reverse complement strand
ATGCGAACTCCTCATTGCGGCTCCGCATTCCTGCTGCATTCCAGGATCGCGGCGAGGCGCCCCGCTCACCGGCTCGACCCGGCGCGGAGGCAGACGAGCCGAGCACAGCCGCGGAACGGCGGGCGGACGGCGGACGACCATGAAGCAAGTCTTGCAGCATCTGCGAACCGGCCAGATCGAGCTGGCCGACGTACCCTGTCCGGCGGTCCGCCCGGGCCATTTGCTGATTCAGACGACGCGCACGCTGATTTCGGCCGGCACCGAGCGCATGCTGGTCGAATTCGGGCAGGCCAGCCTGCTGGCCAAGGCCCGCGCCCAGCCCGACAAGGTCAAGCAGGTGCTGGCGAAAATCCGCACCGACGGCCTGCTTCCGACCATCGAAGCGGTCTTCACGCGGCTGGATGAGCCGCTGCCGCTGGGCTACTGCAACGTCGGCCGGGTGATCGAGGTCGGCGCGGGTGTGGAGGGCTTCAGTCGCGGCGATCTGGTCGCTTCCAATGGTCCGCACGCCGAGATGGTCTGCGTGCCGGCGACGCTGGCGGCCCGCGTGCCCGAGGGCGTCGGTGATGATGAGGCCAGCTTCACCGTACTCGGCTCGATTGCACTGCACGGCGTACGGCTATTGGGTCCGCAGCTCGGCGAAACCTGCGTCGTCATCGGGTTGGGCCTGCTCGGAATGGTAGCCGCCCAGTTGCTTCGGGCGCATGGCTGTCACGTCCTGGGAGTGGATGTCAACCCGGCCCGCTGCGAGCTGGTGCGGGATTTCGGCTGCCAGACCGCCTGCATCTCCGCCGGCGCGGACCCGATCGAAGCCGCCCGGGCGTTCAGTCGGGGTTACGGCGTCGATGGCGTGTTGATCTGCGCATCGAGCAAGGACGACGCGATCATCCACCAGGCGGCCCAGATGTGCCGCAAGCGCGGCAAGCTGGTGATCGTCGGCGTGGTCGGCATGAACCTGATGCGGGCGGATTTCTACGAGCGCGAGCTGTCGCTCCAGGTCTCGTGCTCCTATGGCCCCGGGCGCTACGACCCGGAGTATGAAGCCAAGGGCCGCGACTATCCGCGCCCGTACGTCCGTTGGACCGTGGCCCGCAATTTCGAGGCTGTGCTCGATGCCATCGCCCAGAAACACCTCAACGTCGCGCCGTTGATCTCGCGGCGCGTGCCGCATGCCGAAGCTGCCCGGGCCTACGACATGCTGCTGCACGATTCGAGCGCCCTCGGCATCGTGATGGATTACCCGCCACAGCCCCCGCCGACGCAACGGGTAGTACGGATCGCGAAGTCGCCGGAGTCGCGCAGCGGGGGCGTGACGCCGGTCGTAGGCGTGCTGGGAGCCGGCGCTTATTCCAAGCTCTTTCTGCTGCCGGCGGTGAAGAAAGCCGGTGCGCGGATCAAGGTGGTGGCCAGCTCCGGCGGGGCGACGGCGTTTCACGCCGGCCGCAAGGTCGGAGCGGACGAGGCCGCCAGCGACCTGGACAGCCTGTTGACCGATCCGGAGATTAACGCCGTCTTCATCGCGACGCGGCATTCATCGCACGCGCCGCAGATCGTGCGGGCGCTGGAGGCCGGCAAGCACGTTTTCTGCGAGAAGCCGCTGGCGGTCAACGAGGAGCAGCTCGACGCGGTGCGTGCCGCGCACGCGCGCCACCCGCACCTGCAGCTTATGGTCGGGTTCAACCGCCGCTTCGCTCCGCACGCCATCCGCGCGCGTGAGTTGCTGTCGGGCCGGTCGCAGCCGATCGCGATCGACATGCTCGTCAACGCGGGCGAATTGCCCGCCGAGCACTGGCAGCAGGACGCCGAGCAAGGCGGCGGTCGCATCATCGGTGAGGGTTGTCACTTCATCGACCTGGCGCTGTTCCTGATCGGCCGGCCGATCGCGACGGTTTCAGCCGTGATGTTCGGGCCGCAGGCCGGCCGGGCGCGCGAGGACAAGATGACCATCGCGATGAGCTTTGCGGATGGATCGATCGCGACAGTACATTATTGGGCGAACGGTCCGCGTGCCTATCCCAAGGAGACGGTGACGATCTTCAGCGAACGGCGCGTGCTGGCCATCAACAACTGGCGCTCGCTGAGCAGCTACGAGTGGCGCGGCGCGCCGCGCATGAATATCCGCGCCGACAAAGGACACTACGCCGAATTCGAAGCGTTCGTGGAGCGCGTCCGCACTGGCGGCGCGCAACTGATCCCCTTCGCCGAGCAGGACATGGTGACTCTGGCCCGCTTCGCCGCGGTGCGCGCCGCCCGCGAGCACCCGACCATCCGGCTGGCCGGCGACGATTGGCCGTCGCCCGCACCGTGCGGCCCACAGTCACAGGATCGCTGATCGGACGCACGCGCACAAATGTACCCATCCTCCTGCGAAACTCTGCGACCTGCGGGCGCCACGGTCGAGCCGACGGCCTTCCTCCGGCGGATTGAGCCGCGCGCCGCGGCTGCCGCCGACTGGCTGCTGCGCTCGATCAAGGCCTGCGGCGGGCGCGGCTCCTCGGTGTACTACTCGCGCTGGTTCAAGCCGCTGCGCGGCTGGACCTGGCCCTACCCCGAGACAACCGGCTACATCATCCCGACGCTGCTCGCCTACGGGCACCACGCGCAGCGCAGCGACTGCATCGCGGTCGCGTTGCAGCAGGCCGACTGGGTGCTGTCCCTGCAGTTCGACAGCGGCGCGTTGCCAGGCGGCGCCGTGCGCAACGGCCGCAAGGACGGCGAGTCGATTTTCAACACCGGGCAGATGATGCTCGGGCTGGTGGCCGCGTGGGACGAATGCCGCGAGGAGAAGTACCTGGCGGCCGCAGCGCGCGCCGCACGCTGGCTGGCCGAGGTGGTTGACCCGCAAGCGGGTATCTGGACGCGCTATTCGTACGTGCCCGGCTACAGCCCGGCGTACTACACACGGGTGGCCTGGCCGATGCTGGAGGTTGACGCCCGGCGACCGGACGGGCTGGTGCGCCAGCGCGCTGTTCGCGTACTCGACACGGTGACCGGCTGGCAGAGCGCGAACGGCGCGTTCCGCAACTGGGGGTTCACGGCGGCCGCGCCGGCCTTTACCCACACAATCGCTTATACGATCCGCGGACTGCTTGAGTCCGCGCGGCTGCTCGGGGCCGATGGGCAACGCTTCCTGGAGGCTGCGGAACGCTCCGCGTTCGCGTTCCTGCGGCGGCTGGAGCTGCGCGGGCGGCTGGCCGGCGCCTATGACCAGGAACTCAAGGGACACTTCTGGTACGCCTGTCTGACCGGCAACTGTCAGTTTGCAATCCTGTGGATGAAGCTCTTTGAGCGGCTGGGTGACGCGCGCTACCTGAGCGCCGCACTGAAGGCGCTGGCCTTCGTGATGGACCGCCAGCGGCTGCGGACGCTGGATCCAAACCTGCGCGGGGCGGTCGCTGGCTCCAGTCCGCTGTGGGGGCGCTACCTGACTCTGCGCTATCCGAACTGGGCGGCGAAGTTCTACCTCGACGCACTGTTGCTGGCACAATGGCAGCTCCGGCGGCTGCTGGAGGTCGGCCCATGCGCATCGTCGTGACGGCGGCCTACGCGCGCAGCCTGCACGCGATCGCTCTGGTGCATCGGCTGGCGGCCGCCGGCCACGAAATCACGGCGGGATTCGAAGTCGGCGTGCTCAGCTACGCGCGCCTGCGGGCGTACGTGCGGCAGCTCGGCTGGCGGAAGCTCATCAGCAAAGTCCGGGCGCGCAGCTCGACGGGCCGCGCCGCCGGCGGCCACGCCGACGAGGTGCGGCCGATGCAGGACTATTTCGCGGAGCATCGCATCACGGCGAGCTCGTTTCGCGAGGCCTGCCGGCGCAGCGGCGCGGTTCACCATAAGTTCCGCGACCTGAATGAGCCGGCCAGCCTGGCGGCCCTGCAAGCCGCGCGGGCCGACCTGGTCGTGTACGCCGGCGGCGGTATCCTGCGAAAAGCGTTCATCCAGACCCCGCGCCTGGGCGTGCTCAACGCTCATGGCGGTCCGCTGCCGGCCTTTCGCGGCATGAACGCCGGTGAGTGGGCCCTGTTTCACGGCGTGCGCCCCAGCGTGACGGTTCATTACATCGACACCGGCGTAGACACCGGTCCGCTGCTGCTGGAGCGCCCGGTGGAAGCCGGCTCATGGCAGAACATCGCGCTGGGTCGCGGTTGCGCCACGCGCGTGAGCATCGAATCACTGCTGGAGGCCGTGACGCTGATTGCCTCCGGCCGGCTGTCACCGGCTCCGCAGCAGCCCGGCGACGGACGCCAGTTCTTTGTGATGGCCGAGCCACTGCTGGAAGTGCTGCAACGCTGGCTGAATGACGGTCGCACGCCGACGCGCGCGGCGGCGGCGTTTACGTTCCCGCGCGGCGGCTGGGCGTCGGAGGCGCGGGCCTAGTCATCGACGAGCGCCAGCGACGTGTGGCACCGATCCGCGAACCAGGGTCCCCCGGCATGAATCGGCTGCAACGCTGGTACTACACGGCGCAAGCGCTCGGCTGGGAGAATCTGCCGCGCCGGTTCTGGCAGGTCGCCAAAGGCAAGCTGCGACTGAACCAGCGCGTTCTGCCGGGCGGCGAACTGACGCCCGCGCAGCTTCAGACCCATTTCGCCGCGGATTATTCGCCCGCCAACGTTCGGGATTACTGGCAGCAGCGGGCTGCGCGGTTCTTCTTCCCGCCCCATTCGCGTGCGGAGCTGCGCGCGGCGCTGGCGCGCATCGTACCCGCCGCCGCCTGGTCCGAGCGGGTGCAGATGCCCGCCGAGAATCTGTCGCGCGGCCGCATGCCGTTTTTCAACTGGATGACCGTCGACGTCGGGATGCCGCCGCGCTTCAACCACGACCCCATTCATAAGCTCGACTGGCCGACCCCGCGGCACTGGAGCCGCTACGTTCAGTTTGATCCGGCGCTGCGCGACATCAAGTGCATCTGGGAGGCTTCGCGCTTCGCCTGGGCTTTCGCGCTTGCCCGCGATCATGTCCGCCGGCCCGACTCGGGCTCGGCGGAGCTGTTCTGGCGGCTGTTCGACGCCTGGGACGGGCAGAATCCCTACGGCCTGACGCCGCAATGGGCTTGCGGCCAGGAAAGTACGTTTCGCATGTTCGCCTGGCTGTTCGCGGCCATTGCGACGCTGGATCATCCGGCCGCGACGGATGCGCGTCTCCAGCGGATGACGGAACGGGTCTGGTACACCGCCCGGCACATCGAAGGCAATATCAATTTCGCGCGCAGCCAGAAAAATAATCACGCGATCAGTGAAGCGGTCGGCCTGTGGACGGTCGGACTACTGTTTCCGGAACTGGCGCGGGCGGGACACTGGCGCCGGGCCGGCAAGCGCGTGCTCGAAGCCGAGCTGGCACGACAGATCTTCGCCGACGGAGCGTACGTTCAGCACAGCCTGAACTACCACCGCGTGATGCTCGATGACGTGCTGTGGGGGATGCGGCTGGGAGAGCTGCACGGCGATCCCGTGTCTCCGGCCGCCCGGGCGGCGGTTGAGCGGGCCGTGTGCTGGCTGCTGGAAATGACGGAGCCATCCAGCGGGCGCACGCCCAACTACGGGTCCAACGACGGCGCGCTGGTCCTGCCGCTGAGCCCCTGCGACTACACCGATTACCGGCCGATCGCCCAGGCGATGCAGGTGATGTTGCGCGGCCGCCGCTGCTACGAGCCCGGTCCGTGGGACGAAACGGCGCTGTGGATGCTCGGTCCGGCGGCGCTGAGCGCCCCGTGCGAGAGTTACGAACGCAGTGCTTCGGTGGCGGCGACCGCAGGCGGCTACTACCGACTGCGCGGTCCGCAAAGCTGGGCGATGGTCCGTTGCTGCACGTATCGCGTCCGCCCGGCGCAGGCGGACATGCTTCACTTAGACCTCTGGCACGGCGCGACCAACGTGCTGCGCGATGCGGGCTCCTATTTCTACTACACCGACGAACCCTGGCAGCACCATTTCCATTCCACCGCTGCCCACAACACCGTCGAGATCGACCGCAGCGACCAGATGATCAAGGGGCCGCGCTTCCTGTGGCTGCGCTGGACAAAAGCGCGGCTGCTGCGCTGCGAGCATTCGCCCGATGGCCGGGTCGCACTCTTCGCCGGCGAGCACTACGGCTACCATCGGCTGCCGGGCCGAGTCGCGCATCGCCGCACCGTTGTGCGCCTGGACGATTCGTACGTGGTCATCGACGACATTCTGGGGGGCGGCGAGCACGAAGTCGCGCTGCGCTGGCGGTTGTGCGACACGGCCTGGGACGCCTGCGAGCGCGGCTGGGCCACCAGCAACCTAGCCGGCGGTTTGCGGATCGAGTTTTCGGGCGTCGCCGAACTGCGGACGGAGCTGCTTCGCGGGCAGGAGTCGCCGGAGCCGGAAGGCTGGGAATCGCTGTACTACGCCGATCGACAGCCGGTTCCGGTGGTTCGCGTGCGGGGCCGCGCCGCGTTACCGCTGCGGCTGGCGACCTGCATCGCGCCGGCCTCCGGCCCGCGCCTGTCGAAGCAGGAGCGCCTGACGCCGGCGGAGCCGATCGTCCTGGCGAATCTGCCCGCCGCGCTGGCCGATTCGCTGGTTTCACTGGGGGTTCCGTTGCGCGTGGAATGAGCGGGCGCGGCGGACGGCGAACCCAACGATGGCGGCATTCCCGTATAATTCGGCCGCGCATTTGTAGGCGACGCGCCGGCGCCGCATTCCTATCGTTCCGGATGCGCTTGCACCGCCGCGGTCGGCGCACAGGAGATGTCCATGGGCCTGTGGGACAAGATCAAGGGCGAATTGATCGACATCATCGAGTGGCTCGACGCGTCGAGCGACACGATGGTCTGGCGCTTCGAGCGCTACAACAACGAGATCAAGTACGGCGCCAGGCTGGTGGTGCGCGAGAGTCAGGCCGCGGTCTTCGTCGACCAGGGCAAGATCGCCGATGTTTTTCAGCCCGGCCTGCACACGCTGGAAACGAAGAATCTTCCGATTCTCTCGACGCTGCTGGGTTGGTATCACGGGTTCGAAAGCCCCTTCAAGGCCGAGGTGTACTTCTGCAGCACGCGGCAGTTTACGGACCTGAAATGGGGCACGAAGAACCCGGTCATGCTGCGTGACGCCGAGTTCGGCCCGGTTCGGCTGCGGGCCTTCGGCACCTACGCCGTTCGCATCAGCGATCCGGGAACGTTCGTGCGCGAGATCGCCGGCACCAACGCGCATTTCACCACCGGCGAGATCAGCGACCAGTTGCGCAACCTGATCGTCTCGCGCTTCACCGACATCCTGGCCGAAAGCCGCATCCCGGTGCTGGATCTGGCGGCGAATTACGACGAGCTGGGTAACTTCGTCCTCACGCGCATCCGCGGGGAGTTCAACAGCTACGGTCTGGATCTGCCCAAGCTGCTGATCGAGAACGTCTCGCTGCCGCCGGAGGTCGAGCAGGCTCTCGACAAGCGCACCAGCATGGGCGTCATCGGCGACCTTTCCAAGTACGCGCAGTACCAGAGCGCCCAGGCCATGGAGGCCGCGGCTCAGAACCCCGGCGGAATGGCCGCCGGCGGCATGGGCATGGGCATGGGCTTTGCCATGGCCCAGCAGATGGGTCAATCGATGGCGCCGCCGGCGCCTGGCGCGGCGCCTCCCCCGCTGCCCGGCGCGGCGCCGCAGTTCTACCTGGTGATCAACCAACAGCAGGCTGGTCCGTTCGATTCGGCCGCGCTGCGCGGGCATGTGCAGTCGGGGCAACTGACGGCGGCGACGCTGGTGTGGTCCGCCGGCATGAAGGAGTGGACGCCGGCAGGGCAGGTTCCAGCGTTGGCCGGCATACTAGGCGCCGGCAACCCGCCGCCGCTGCCGAAGTAGACGTGTCCGCGCCGTCCCATTGGCTTCGGGGTCGCACGGCCAACCAAGAACCGCGATGAACTCCGCTGAAGACACCTGGTCGGAAAGTGAGCCGGGTCCGCCGCCGCCGAGTGCGCGGCGATTTCCGTGCGCGCAGTGTGGCGCAAAGTTGGAATTCCAGCCGGGCACGACCCGGCTGGGCTGCCCCTACTGTGGCCAGAGCAACGAGATTCCGTCGGACGATGCGGAAGTCGAGGAGATCGACTTCCGCGTCACGCTGAAGCAGCTTGCCGCCACGACGCCCACGTTCGAGCCGCGCGTGCTGAAATGCGATGCCTGCGCCGCGGAGTTTGGGCGTCGCGAGGAGCAGACCGCGCTGGCGTGTCCGTTCTGCGGTTCGAACATCGTGGCGACGTCGGTCAGCGCGCGCCTGCTCAAGCCGCAGGCGCTGCTGCCATTCAAGATTGTCCAAGCCGAGGCCGACGCCCGCTATCGCCATTGGCTGCGGAAGCTGTGGTTCGCGCCCAGCGCGCTCCAGCGCCTGGCACGGGTGGAGCGGCGCATCAGCGGCATGTACGTGCCGTACTGGACGTATGACGCCCGCACGACCAGCGCGTACGTCGGCGAGCGCGGCGATCACTACTGGGTCACGGTCGGCACGGGCAAGAACCGTCGGCGGGTGCGCCGCACGCGCTGGTGGCCGGCCCGCGGCACGGTCTGGAATCGCTTCGACGACCTGCTGGTGCTGGCCAGCCGCTCCTTGCCGCGCAAGTACGCGGATCGACTGGAGCCGTGGGACTTGAACAATCTGGTTTCGTACGATGACGCGTACTTGAGCGGGTTTTCGGCCGAAGCCTACCAGATTGACCTGCCGGCGGGGTTCGAAGTCGCCCGCCAGACGATCGACGCGGAAATTCGCGAGGAAGTGCGGCGTGACATCGGCGGAGACGAGCAGCGGATTCACTCCATCAGGACGCGCTACGACGCGATCACCTTCAAGCACCTGCTGCTGCCGGTCTGGCTGAATGCCTATCGTTACCGCAACAAGACGTATCGATTTCTGGTGAACGCGCGCAGCGGCGAGGTGCAGGGCGAGCGTCCGTACAGTTGGGTGAAGATTGTCTCGGCGGTGCTGGCGGTATCCGCGGTGATTGCGGCCATGGCGTGGCTGGTGTTGCAGCGCGGCGGGTGAAGCGCGGGCAGTGCCGGCCGCTGCCGCTGGCCGGAAACGCACGACGGCCGGGAGGGCATCCCGACCGTCGCGGAGTTTTCGTGCGATCGCCGTCCGCTAGAGCACGGCTTCCTTGAAAGCCTTGCTGGGCGTCAGGCGGATGCGCTTCTTGGCGGAGATCTTGATCATCTCGCCGGTCTTGGGATTGCGGCCCATGCGCGCCTTGGTCTGGCGGACCTGGAGCTTGCCGATGCCGGGCAGCACGACCTTGAAGCCCTTCTTCAGGGCGGCATGGATCATGTCGCAGAAGCCGGCGTAGACCGACTTCGACTGTTTTCGGTTTTCCAGACAGCCGAAGTCGCGGAAGCAATCGTAGAACTCGCTCTGGGTGTACTGCGTGTTGTTCTTCGGCTTCGCAAGCGTGACTTTGCGAGCAGCCGGGGCGGCGGCCTTCTTCGCCTTCGCCATTTTCGCCATTCTCGACCTCCCTGCTTTAAGCGCCGCTGGCGCTCCGCACCGTGCGGGTGCATCCTCGCGCCGCCGCACCGCGCGGACGGCGACTGTGAACCGTGACGACGTGTGGCGGCGCTCGCCGGGCGGCACCGACCACGCGAGGCCTATTATCTCGCAGGTTTGGCCGGCTTCGTCAAGCGTTGCGGTGCGAAAAACGGCAAGATTCCTAGCGTTTTAGGCGGATTCCGGCGCACCGACGGTTCAACTCGCCGCCGGCTGGCAGCCGCCGGCCGCGTCGGCTGGCCCCGGCCCGAATGCATTCAACATGTCGATGAAGCGCCGCAGCACGCCGAAATTCTTCTTGTTGAATCGCAGCTTAAGCCGCGGCAGGCTGGCCAGTTCGCCGTTTTCCTCCTCCAGCGGAGCGCTCCGCTCGATTCGGCCGGCGGCGAGCAGGCTGGCGCCGAATTCGTCATTGAGTCGCTCGAGGGCGGCGTCGCCGATCGGGCGCTGCAATCGCAGCACCAGGTCGTCGTTCACGTAGCGGCTGGAATGAAACACGCGGTAGAAATTCAACACTTCGCCGGCCGCATCCTCGACGTTGTCGGTGATGCGGAACAGCGCCAGGTCCGGCTCGGAGATCATCCCGGTGCCCAGCAGCTCCCGAGAGACATACTCCAGCCAGCTCGACCAGTAGGTGCCGCCCGGCTGGTCGCACATGACGATCGGGATCAGCTCGGACTTGCCGGTCTGCACCAGCGTCAACGCCTCGAAGCCCTCATCCTGCGTGCCAAAGCCCCCCGGGAACAGCGCCACCGCGGACGCTTCCTTGATAAACATCACCTTCCGCGTGAAGAAGTAGCGGAAGTTCACCAGCTTCTTGTCCTGCGCGATGATCTCGTTGGTCTGCTGCTCGAAAGGCAGACGGATGGCGACGCCGAAACTGGCGGCCGGCCCGGCCCCGCCGTGACCGGCTTTCATGATTCCGCCGCCGGCGCCGGTGATGACCATCCAGCCCCGTTCGCACATCAGCCGGGCGAATTCGTGCGCCGCGTGGTAGTTGGGATGGTCCTCCGGGGTGCGCGCCGAGCCGAAGATGCTGATCTTGCGCACCGTGCGGTAAGGTGCGAAGGTTTTCAGACCATAGCGCAGCTCGGCCAGGCTCTTCTGAATGAGCTTCAGATCTCCGCGGCTGGCGCGGTCACGGGCCAGACGGTACACCGTCAACAGCATTTGCTTATAAAGGTCGAGGTTCTGATCGCCGAGCAGGCGAGCGGCGAATTCGTCAATCGCCAGGTCGCGCGCCGTCTGCGACGCCTCGCTGCCGACTTCCAGGTTGGGTGAATCCAAACCACATCCTCCGGCAAAGGCGGAATTTCGCAGTATACCCGCGCTACCGTCCGGCGCACATGCGCTGGCCCAGCGGACGTTTTGGCGCGCACGGCGGCTGGGGTATCATGTTGTCATGGACTGGCTTTGGCTGGGGCGCATGACGCTGACGGCGTACCTCGTGGTGCTGTCGCTGCTGTGCGTCTACGGGCTGCATCGCTACTTTCTGGTCGTCACGTTCTACCGCCTGCGCGGGCCCACCGAGCAGCCCGGGGCGCGGTTCAGCGCGCTGCCCCGCGTCACCATTCAGCTACCCATGTTCAACGAGCGGCACGTGGCGGAGCGGATCATTGAGGCCGCGGCGCGGGTCGATTACCCGCGCGAGCTGCTGCAAATCCACGTGCTCGACGATTCGATCGACGAAACCGCTCAAATCGCCGGCGACTGTGTCCAGCGGCTGGCGTCGCAAGGGCTGGATATCGTCTACCTGCACCGAACCAACCGCGTCGGATATAAAGCCGGGGCGCTCGAGGAAGGGCTCAAGACCGCCACCGGTGACTTCATCGCCATTTTCGATGCCGACTTTCTGCCGCAGCCGGACGTGCTGCAACGCATCATCCACTACTTCACCGACCCCCGCGTGGGCATGGTGCAGTGCCGCTGGGAGCACCTCAACCGCAACGACTCACTGCTGACCGAGGCCGAGGCGATTCTGCTTGACGGGCACTTCCTGATTGAGCACACGGCCCGCAACCGCTCCGGGCGGTTCATG
>CAYOHG010000022.1:0-13932 GCA_964403685.1 uncultured Planctomycetales bacterium | reverse complement strand
AGCGCGGGCGCGCAAGCTGCGGACAAGTGCGGGCGAGGGTTCGGGGCCACGGCTCCGAGCGCCTCGCCCGCTCCGCATCATTACACCTGGTTCCGCGTCATGGGACCTGCGGATCGAGCGGCTGTGCATCGCCGCCCGGCGCCGCCGACCCGCTCAGCCGCGAATACGGCACGAGCGTGAGCATGGCGCTGACCATCGGCTCAGGCGGACAACGGTCGTTGGACACCCACAGGTCGTACAACGTCTCCCCGGCACCCCCCGGCGCGCCATTGTCCCGCAGGAATTCGACGAACTCCTTGCTAAGCGACTGGTAGTACAAGACGACCTCCGCGCGCCGCGCCGCCGGCGGCACTTCGTACCGGGCGATGTCCCAGTTCTGACCGTCCGCGTAGCTCGCCCCAACCGGCTTCCCGCCAAACGAATCGTACGCCGCGTTGGTGAACCCCAGTGGTGGAATCCGGTTGTCCTTGAGCACCTTGTTGTTCAGCACGAAGTGAAACTCGGTGTAGGCCGGTAACCCGACAACCGGCGCGATATTCTCGCCGATCACCGGCAGGGTCTCGTACACTCGCAGGGTTGCATCGTGATGCAGCTCGCCGGTGCCCGCGTCGTACACGCCCGACTCACCGATGAGCGTGTCGCTCGCATCGTAGAAGCGCACGTTGAGCCACATGCGACGGCCCTCGGGGTAGCCGGTCGGCAGCTTGTGGCCGCTGTGATTGGTGACGATCACGTCGAAATACCGGCCATGCTGCTCCAGCTCCAGCGTCGCCGCCCGTTGCAGCAGCTCCCGCGCACGCGCGATTCCGTCGTTCAGCGCGTCGACATCCACACTCGGGTCGATCTGCGGAAGGATGCTCAGCATCCACGTGCTGCCGCCGGTGAGGTCATGCAGCGGCAGATCGGTGCGGGTCGGGGCGGAGGGGTCGTTGCAGCCCTTCCCGGTAACGGCCCGCATGTGGCAGTCCTGGCAGGCGGCGACATACTCGCGGTTGCCGCCGAACTGCGGCGCGTAGACGCCCGCCGGCGTGTTGTATTCGCTATGGAACCACTCGCTGTACGTGCGCTCGACCACGCCGATCTCATGGGGGCCGAACTCGGCCGAGGCCTGATCAAACGCGTTCGGCGTATAGCTCCCGTCCGGATTCCGCACAAACACAGGGTTGCTCACATCGTGACACGTGCCGCACAAGGCCGCTTCGCGATGGAACGGCGACACCAGCACGCCGTGCGGCGCCACCGTGTCGCTGAACGGGCCGCGCCGCCGCGTGCCGCTGGGATCGACGACGAACTGGCCCAGCGTGAAGTCCTGCGGCGGTCCGGCCAGCGCCGCGAGAATCGCCGCGTCTTCAGGCGGATTCACGCCGGTCTCGTAGAACGGGTCGACCATGCGGTGGCACAGATCGCAGTTCACGCCGGTCAGATCGGAGGCGAGCATGGCCGAGCCGTCGGTCGGCGTCGAGCGTCCGCCCAGCCAGCCGGCGCTGGTATGGCATCGCAGGCACAAATCGCCGGATTCGGGCGCGTCGGCATTGGCCACCTCGAACGCGGCCAGCGCGATCGGATCGATGGAAGCGTGCGCCATCGCACTGCCGGCCCAGGTGTGCTGCGGCTCGACCGCCGGATCGTAGCCGCCATGACAGGCAGCGCAGACGGTCGGGGAATTCAGCGGGCTGACATCCAGGGGCTGCGAGCCGGGCATGTCGAAATCGCGCAGGGTCGTCGGAACCCGGCCGGTGGCCGACGAGTAGATCGAAAACGCGCCGCTGTCGTCGCCGCCGGAGTTGTTGCTCGGGTCGACCGCCACGACGCGAATGCGTGCATCCGGGCTCGGACGGTTCTGCACAAACCAGTCGAGCTCGCCGGAATTCGCAATCCCCAGCGCCAGCGGCGAGAACGTCGTCCCGCCATCAAACGACACCAGAACATCGACGGCCACGACCACCCCGCTGTTGTCGCTCGCGGCCCACGCGATGATCTGGGCGCTGGAGCTGGCCAGCGATTCCCCGCCGGCCGGATACAGCACCTGCACCGTCGGCGGAGTGGTGTCACCGGCCAGCGCCGGCGTCAGATAGTCCTCAATCTCGGACAGCGCGATATTCGTCACCTGCCCGACGTTGGCGGCCGACAGCCCAGGGAACGTCGGCGTGTTGCCGTAGGTCGTAGTGTCCGTCACTTCGATCAACGCAGTGAATCCATCGCCTTCCGGGTCGAGGTTCTGCACCGACTCGACGGCCTGTCGGCGACCGCTCGGGTTGCTCGGATAGTTGGGCAGCGCCGCCTCGACGGCCTGCCCATACGGGTTGCGCGGTCCCGCGCCGTTAAAGTCGTAGTGACACACGCCGCAATGTTCCGTTTGATCCAGGCGCAGATCGATCCTGGAGCCCACGGCGCCGGGATAGGCGCTGAAGAACGCATCGCGGATGTTCTGGCGCGCCGCGGCCCAGGGAGCCAGCGCGCCAATCAGGACGATTCCGATCCCTGTTTGCACCCACCACGTATTCATGAATCCGCCTCCCATCAGGGCTGAGCCAGGCCGCGCTGCCCGAAACCTGCGAAGTCCGGCACGCGGCGTTTGCACACTGAGCTCCGAGACGATTCGCTGACTTGCACCACGCGGGGACAGAGTGGAATCACCTCGCCCTAGCTTCACCTACGGCAAGCGGCGTGCCAGTGTCGAACATGATCGCGCCGATCATGACGCCGGCCGGCGGGTCGCGACCGGACGCACTTCCCACGCGCCGGCATCACCGAATCGGTGCCTGGCTGCGCCAATTCCCGCAGAGGGCGCGCGATTCCGCATGGTGGCGCCCGCATCACCGCGCCGCACCCCGGTCCGACCAGGCCGCGTATCACGACCGATTGCTCAGGGCCTCAGTCCGAACTGATGGCTCGAATCCGTGCGGGCCGACCAGACGGCGCGCCAGGGAATCTCGCAATATCGGACGCTTCGCGGGGTCGCCCGCGGGCGTTCGGTGCCGCGACGAGTTCGGGCCAGGCGCGCACGGCGGGAGTGAATCCGGCCGGTGCGCGGACCGATGACGACGGTGTCGCATGGGCGACGCTCGCAGGTTCCCGTTGATTCGATCCCACCTAGAGGGGATTCGAACGACCCGTGATCGCCCGGGAGAGCTTCTCATGTTCGCTCGCATTACTGTCGGAACTCGCATCGCACTCGGTTTCGGCTTTGTCCTCACGCTGATGGCCGGGCTGGGCGTTGTGGGCTTCCTGTCGGTGCGCTCGCTTTTTTCGCAGGCTCACAAGGCCAGCGCTGTCCAGAAGCTCGTCACCACCATGGCCGACGTCGAGGTCGCGCACCTCAAGTGGGCCGAGCGCGTCAGCGCGCTGCTGACCGACCCCGCCGTCACCGAGCTGACCGTCCAGACCGACGATCACAAGTGCGCGCTGGGCCAGTGGCTGTACGGTCCGGAGCGCGCCGCCGCGGAACGCGAAATCCCGGCCCTGGCGCCCCTTCTCAAACAGCTTGAAGCCCCGCACGCCGAGCTGCATGCCTCCGCCGTGACGATCCGCGAGCGCTTCCGGCCCGCGGACGCGACGCTAGCCGAGACGCTGGCCTTGCGCGAAATCGACCATCTGGCCTGGGCCGATCAGGTCAAGACCCTGTTTCTCGAACGGCCACCGACGCTCGAAGTCGAAACGGACCCCGCGCGGTGCCGCTTCGGTGAGTGGCTCTTGAGCCCCGCGGCCAAGGCCGCGTCCGCCGCAGACCCACAGTTCGCGGCTGCGCTGGAGAGCTGCACCGTGTCCCATCGGCGTTTGCACGAGTCGGCTGCCGAGATTCAGCAGGTTTGGAACGCCGAGGACGATGCCGCCTGCGCCGCCGCGCGGCGTATCTTCGACGAGCAGACGACTCCGGCGCTGGCGGAGACCCGCAGCGCCCTGGAATCCTGTCGCGAACGGGTCCGCCAGCAGATGACCGGCGCCCAGGAAGCGAAGGCAATCTACCTGAACCAGACCTTGGCCAGTCTTGGAAAAGTGCAAACGCTGGTCAAGTCGATCCGCGAGCAGACTGGCGAGCACGCCGCCGCCGTGGATGCGTCAATGACCACCGTAAGCCGAATGAGCACGCGGGCCACGACCGCGATCGCCGGCGCTGCTCTGGTGATCGGCTCGCTGCTTGCATTCGCGATCGCGCGCTCGGTCTCGCGGACGCTCGTACGCATCATCCGCGAGCTTACGGAGGGAGCCGGGCAGGTGGATCAGGCCGCCGCCGAGATCGCCTCAGCCGCTCAGCAGCTCGCGGCCAGCACCAGCGAGCAGGCTTCATCGTTTGAGCAGACCAGCAGCGCCCTCGAGGAGATGTCCTCGATGACCGCGGCCAACGCCCAAAGCACCCAGACGGCGCTACAGCGCGCCGAGCAGGCCCGCAACGCGGCCGTCCAGGGCGATCAGACCATGCGGACGTTCGATGCGGCGATGACGGGAATCACCGAGTCCTCCGCTCAGGTCAGCAAGATCATCAAGGTAATCGAGGAAATCGCCTTTCAGACCAACCTGCTGGCGCTTAACGCCGCGGTGGAAGCAGCCCGCGCCGGCGAGCATGGCAAGGGTTTCGCGGTTGTCGCCGAGGAGGTCCGCAACCTCGCGCAGCGGTGCGCGACCGCGGCGCGCGACACCACCGGCCTGATTGAAACGTCGGTGCAACGCGCTCGCGAAGGCGCGGCCGTCGCCAGCAACGTCGGGGCCGCGTTGAGTACGATCGCCCATGAGGCGACGCAGGTCTCGCAGTTGCTCAATGACATTGCGCGCGCAACGTCTGAGCAGTCTCAGGGCGTGGACCAGCTCAACGCTGCCGTCGCCCAGATGGACAAGGTCACGCAGCGAAACGCGGCCACGGCCGAACAGTCCGCGGCCGCCGCGGAGCAACTGTCGTCCCAGGCCGTCGCCGTCAACAGCGTGGTGACGCAGTTGGCCGCACTGGTTCACCGCGGACACAGCCAGTCGGCCGGGCGCCGTTCGTCGTCGCGCTGCGGGAAGCAGAGTCCGGCTTCGTCCAGCCACACCCCGGCGCACCCGGCAATCAGCACCGAGCCTCCCGCGAAGTACTCTGCGCCTACCGACGATTTCATTTCGGCGACGCGGTCGACAACCACGGAGTGGGAGGCCCCCCGAAGCGCGGCGGCAGCCGGAGAACCGGCTTCGACCTCCGATCAGAATCAGCTCGCCGAGTTTTGAGCACGCCGCTCCGGCGAGTGCAAAGCACCGCGCGCCTAAAGCGCGGTGCGCTTCATCTCGCCGCTGAGGATCAGCGTTTCGGCGCCGTCGCGCAGCGCGTAGACTTCGTACCGGAAGCCGTCCGCTGACGAGCGCTTCCAGACCTGCCGCAGCGGTTGCCCGGGCTTGACCTCGTGCGGCGAAGGGTTGACGAAGACGAATTCGCCCGGGCTCGCCTGCGCGCAGATCATCACGGCCGGCGACTCCGGCGCTTCCCAGGCGACCAGGTCCTCGTTGAAGTGTCGAAACCGGATTTCGACGGCGCTGCCGACCTGCCGCAGCGTCTCGATCTCGATCACACGCGTGCTGCCGTCGGGGGCCATCAGCCGGAACATCCCGATCATCACGCGCCCGTCAGGCCGGGACCAGATCTCCTCTGAGCGTGCCTTCCCGCTCTCGCCAACCCAGCGGCCCGCCAGCCAGGCGAAATCTTCGAGCTTCACCGCCGCGGCCGGAGCACTGGCCGGCTGCGACGCGGCCGGCGACTGATCGCCAATCTGCCGGGCATCCGGCGTCGCAGAAACGGACAGCGCGACGCCCGAAAGCGCGAAAGCCAACCCGACCGGAATCCGTCTGACGCCCCGCCAGCGTGCGCTGCCTGGTTTCACTCGATTCATGCGCCTGGCCTCCAACGGAATTCCCGGGCGTGCCGGGTCCGCCGCGGAGTGTATCCGCACGTTCACCCGCCGGCGATTCGCTTGCAGTAGCGTTGAATGAGCGTACGATCGCCCTGCGCGGCGCCAGCCCAGCCGCACCGGGCCCGTTGAGACCAGCCGTGAGTGATTCGTCGCCGTTGGCCGACCGCTGTCATCCAGCGTGTATCGTGTGTCGCCCCGAGAGCGCCGGCGGCCTCGGCCTGCGCTTTGTCGCCGACGGCCGCGGCGGAGTCGTCGCGGATTTTCCCTGCCTGCCGAGCTACCAGGGTTACCCCGATCGCCTGCACGGCGGCATCATTTCGCTGCTGCTCGACGCCGCGATGACGCATTGCCTGTTCACCGGCCAGATTCGCGGCTACACCGTGCGGTTGGCACTGCGCTATCATCGGCCGGTCGCCATCGGCACGCCGGCGACGATCTACTCGACGCTGACCGAAAGCCGCCCGCCGCTGTACTATCTCAGCGGCGAAGTGTGGCAATCCGCGGCGCGCTGCGCATCGGCGAAGGCTACCTTCATCGGCGAAAGCGGTACGCCGCCTGGCCCGCCCATGCCGGCTCGGGCGGCATCCCGCTGAACGCACCCTCCAGGGCGAACGATCATGACCAACATTGCGGCCCAGGATTTCTATCCCGACGACGTCGCTCATTGCTACGGCTGCGGCCGGCTGAACGCGCACGGCCTGCACATCCGCAGCCTCTGGGATGGCGATGAGACGATCGCCCGACTGACACCGCGTCCCGAACACACCGCGATACCGGGCTATGTCTACGGCGGCCTGATCGCGTCGCTGGTCGACTGCCACGGAACAGGCTCCGCGGCGCTGGCGGGCTATCGCGCCGCCGGCCGCGAACTCGGCTCGGGCCCGCCGATGCGATTTGTGACGGCCTCGCTGAAGGTTGACTACCTGCGACCGACGCCGATGGGCGTCGAGCTGGAAGCGCGGGGCACGATCCTCGAGGTCAAACCGCGCAAGGTGATCACGTCGATCGAAGTTCGTGCCGCTGGCGAGGTCGTGGCGCGCGGCGAGGTAGTGGCGGTGCTGATGCCTGAGAGCATGCTTCGTCAGAACGCCTGAAAGCACAGCGAGGGGCGAGCAACGAGCACGACAGTGCTCGTCGCCGGACTGTCGCCGCTCCGACCGCCGGACCCCCGGCAAACCAACGATCGCTGGGCCGGCTTACGACACGCAGGATTCGCCGAACACCACCAGCAGCCCGCTGAGATCATTCAGGTCGATCGCGCCGTCGCGGGAGAATCCGCTGGACAACCACGGCCGCCCGAGCCGGCCAGATCAACCAACATGTATTCGCTGGCGGCGGAGTTGCCATTCTGGTTCACCGAGGCAGGCACCTGCTGCTGCCAGTGCAGCGTGCCGCCGGCGCTGGTTCGCCCATCGTCGGGTGCCTTTGGCCCTGGGTTCGCGTGACGCACATTCGCCCTTGACAGCGCATTAGACAATACATATGCTACCATCGCCTTCAGATCGGAGTCCGCGATGACCCGCGCGGTCGGATTGGGCTTGGTGGCTGGATTCCTGCTGTTTGCCGGGCTTCGTGCCTTCGTCCACCAGAGTACATCGGCACCCGCCTCCGGGACTGCCGCCCCCTCCATCACTGAGGGGGGGGGGTTGGGTCGTAGACCCTCCGTCCCTTGACCTCGGCTCGTTCTCATGGGCGGAACGTGTGGAGTCGTCGTTCCAAGTGCGAAACCAGGACGATTTCACCATCCATCTGGTCGATATTCAATCGACTTGCGGATGCGTCGAACCGTTGGAGCCTCTGCTTCCTTTTGAGCTCGCGGCCGGCAGCACACGGGCGGTGAACTTCGCGGTTGAGACCGGCGTCAACCCCGGCGAAATGCACCGCACGGTCCTGATCCGCGACGATCGGGGAATCGAAGCCACGCTCGAGCTCCGTTGTGACGTCATTGGCTCATGGGCGCTTTCCGCGGATTCGGTCGACTTCGGCCTCATCACGCTGCCGGGAACTGGCGACGACCCGACTCGACGGATCGAATTCTCGTCCACTGTCGATTCGCCGCTTCGCGTACTCGCACTTGACGCGCCTTGGATCGAGGTCTCGACGTCGGCACTGTCGGAGGGCCGACACGAGATCGTACTCGTCTGCCGTCGGCGCCAACTCAGTGTGGGCGTCAGTTCGGGAACCGTCGTGGTCGAGACGACTTGTGCTGCGAAACCCCTTTCTGCGGTGTACGTAACGGCCCGGGGGCTTCCCGGGGAGGAGTAACGAGTATTCGGAATCGGTTGGCGCTGGGGTTCGGATGTAATCGTAGGAGTGCACCCGTTCCCGGCGCCCTCGACTTTCCAGGAGGTAGTCCAATGGCTTTGGCGCGTCGGAGCCCGACAGTTCTGCTCGGCTCACTCGTGGCATTCTGTGCGTTCGCGCTCCTGACAGGGATTGACCGCGCGGCGCAGGCTCAGATTCCGCCGGTGCCCAAGTGCTGGGCCTACGCGGGCACACAGTTGGCCTGCAACGGGTGCACATCAACCGAATGTGCGATTTGCAGCGCCGGCGATTGCCACGGCGTGGATGCGCTGGAATGCTTCTATAAGGTCGTGTACGTCCCCTCCGTGTACGGGGTCAAACTACAGACAACCGAGGAGCCCTGCTCTCAGTTTGTACTCTGCCTGGCGCCGAATCCCTGTGACGGCAATCGCTGCACCAACAGTACGATCGTCACGGGTCTTGGAAACGGTACTTTCATCCAGAACTGGCCCGCAGGTGGGTGCGGTCCCTATTAGCTGCTTTGTCAAGCAGGAGTTGTCGGTGGTAGCGCTACCGAGGCCGTCGTGCGCTCGAACGTTACTCGATGCCCCCAACGCGACTCACGCCGCGTAGTTCCTTGTAAGCAAGGGGCGCCGATGAACGCGAAGGCTCGCGCCTGGGGAGAATAGCATGCAACTGCGGCTTTGGGCGCTCGTAGGCGCCTTTTCCGCCTTGGCGGCAGTGCGACAAGCGCCGACTCTCGAACGCCCGCAGGCTTTGGTTGAGCTTGCAGCAAGGCGCAGCCAGATCCTAACGGGCGAGGTTCGTTTCTCGTGGTGGCGTGTCTCCACCGAACGAACCGTGTACCACACCTCTCGATTCACGGCGTCCGAGGAGGCCCTTTTCTATCACGGCGACAAGGAGGGCGTCGTCTTTCGTACCGAAGACGGTAAGCCCGCTCTCGCCCATCCGAGCGACCCGCATCGAACGCTCGTAACGGCGACAGACGCCTGGCAGCACACCGCCGGATCGTTAGGCGCCAGGGTAAGTGCCCTCGCCAACGGACAGCCCGGAGTTTGGCGCCTTCGGTCCCTAGGTCTCTCGTCGCGCTTCGGAATGAAAGACGTCCACGCGGAGCTGTTTCTGGATACCAGTCAACAGCCGTCCCCGCGCAGGTATTTCGTTCACGAGCGCGGCGACGAAATCGTAGTGGAAGCGGAAACGGATCATGGAACGATTCGGTGGACCCTGAACAGGGAACAGGACTTGAACCCCACCAACGTCCAGTACATCGCCAACGGCAAGCTACTTGGCGAGTCGCGTACGCTGAACGCGCGGTTCGGCGACTTCTGGTTTCCGGCGCGGGTGGAATTCTGGGCGCGGCAAGACCACGGCGAAATGACGCTAGCGGAAGTCGTTGAGGTTCAAAACGCTGAATTCAACCGTCCCGACGATCCCCAGGTTCTCACCCCCAACCACATCGGCGTTGAAATCGGCACCAATATTCTACGCAAACTGCCGACAGGAGAAGCGGAGCTCGTGTACTGGGACGGCCAGCGCATCATCAGTCGCGAGGAGTACGACGAGCGTACCAAGACCGGCGAGCTGATGCGTGGACCCGCGCCGCTTGACAATTCGGAGACGCGCGCTCGCGAATGGAACGTGTCCGTCTTCGTGCTCCGCCCGGAGCGCTATCTCTCGGATTGGGAGATTTTTACGCGCTGCTTCATCGACTACTACCAGCTCAATGAGAGCCAGCAGCAGCAGGCCTGGGCGATCTGCGCGGAATGTTCCCAGCGGGCCCGCGCGTATTTCTCCTCGATCAGCGACAAGATCGACGCCTGGAACCAGCAATCCGACGAACTGCGCAAGAACCCCAAGCGCGACCCCGAGGCGGTGCGCCGACTCGAACGCGAAAAGCAGGATCTCTGGCTGCCGATCGACCGCATCCTGGCCTACGAATTGCGGCCGCGGCTGGAGCGCCTGCCCACGCGCGCTCAGCGCCGCACCGCCGAGCGTGAAAGCCCCGGCGACAATCCTAACCGCCTGCCCGACTCTCAACTCAGCCGGCCATAGCGCGACGGTGCAATCCGCGTCCTCGCGGTGCTGATGTCGGAGGCACGTTGTCCCGCCTCGCCGGTCTACGACACGCAGGATTCGCCGAACACCACCAGCAGCCCGCTGAGATCGTCCAAGTCGATATCCCCATCGCCGTCGAGATCGCCGTCCCCCGGCTCGGCTCCGCCGGTCGTGCCGAAATGAACCAGCAGGATCGACAGGTCGTCGAGATCGATCGTGCCGTCGGCGTTGACGTCCGCCGGGCACTCGCTGCCGCCCAGGTCGGCCAGGTCGACCAGCAGGTACTCGCCTGCGTCGAGATTGCCGTTGTTGTTGATCGATGCGGGTACCTGCTGCGTCCATTGCAGTGTGCCGCCGTCCTGCGTCTGGTAGACTCCGACGGCCAGGTAGAGTTGCGTCGGCAGCGAGCCGAACTCGCCGGCCAGGTCGAGCGTGCCCTCCAGCACGCCGCCGTTGGCGCCTGTCATGGCCTGCGCCGCGCCGCTCACGTCAAACCACGACTCGTAGTCGTTGTTGTTCTCGTCGGCCAGATAGGCCGACCAGTCGGCGACCTGCCCAGACTTGGCCCAGTTCGCGGCCCGCAGCGGCCCGGGCGTCAGGGCGACGTAGATGAAATGGTCGTTTCCCTCGCCGGCATCGCTCGTCGCGACGTACAGCACGCCCGCATCGAGCCCGGCCCAGAGCGTCATCCCGCCGTTCGACGCCAGCACAACCGCTTCGGCGTCAAGCAGACCGTCCATCTCCCAGCCCGGCTGCGTACCGCCGGTCACCGCGAAATGCCAGTCGGCCCCATCGTTGTTGTCCCAGGTTCCGCCGCCGTTGTTGAACACGACATCAAGCTGCGTCGCGTTGGCGGGCACGTTGAGCGAGACCTCCCAGCGTGACTGGCCCGCGTCCCAGCTCATCGGCAAATCAGGATTCAGCACCGTGGCCCAGTTGTTGAACCCGACGTGCGCGAATACGTTCGAGGCATCCTGCAATGGGCGGCCGGACGGATCGTACGCGATGAGCGCCGCTTCGCCCGCGACCGGCGGATCGGGCTCGACCACCACCGTGTCGCCGCCGCCGCCGGCCGCCGCGCCGACGTATACATGCTGAATGTCCGTATTCGTCGAATTGCCGGCGGCATCGACTGCCTCGACGTAGTAGTCGATCAGCACATCCTGCTGAGCGGTGATCATCGCGGTGTAGCGCTGCGCGCGATAGGTCGCATTCAGCACGCCCGAAGGCGGATTCGGCAGACTTGAGCCGCTCATCACAACGCTATTCCACGCGCCGACTTCCACGCCGCCGGCGTACGTCTCGTTCTGAATCGACGCCAGCGGGTTCACGCCGTCGAGATCGACGCGCCATTTCAGCGTCACGCTGCTCAGCCCGCTGACGTCATACGCGAACGTCCAGACGGTGAAATCGCTCGGCTCGGGTGTCGTCCCCCACTCATATCCGCCGGGGTTGTACGGATCGCGCTGCGGAATAAAGACGGTCGGCGAAGTCGCGTCAGGCTGCCCGGCGATTACGGCGTTGGCGAACGTCACGGCCTGGTTGGCCGCCCGCGTAACGTTGCTGTCCCAGATTTCGGTGCCGTCCCAGTACCAGTAGTCGCTGGCCTGCCCGCACAGAAGCCAGTGCCACGCTTTTTCGGTGTTGCTGCCCGTCCCGGCCAGCACGTTGGCCATCGACGCCGCGGGCGCGATCGCCTCGGCCATGAAAACGCGGTTCTTCGCCGCCGTCAGCACGGCCCAACTGTTCTGGTCAGGGCTCCAGCCGCTGCCGTTCACGTCGCCGAGCCACTTCTTGAACTCGGGGTCGCCGTTGTCGGCCCCGGCCCACGAGCCGTTTTCGACGTGGATGACGTCGGCGGGATCGACCGGAAATCGCTCCAGGTAATCGGCGACCGTGCTCACGTCGTAATCCGGATCGCTGCTGACCCAGTTCACCATGTTCTGGAAGTTGTGGTGGTAGTACGACTCGCTGCCGCCGCCGTAATTGTCGCCGTCGTGGTGCAGCAGAACGAGCATCGGATGGGCCGCGTCGGTATTGTACTGAATGTACTGGTCCATCACCTGGTCATACAGGAACGCGCCGTACCCGCCGCGGCCGTCCTCGTTGCCCTCGTAGCGCGCCGCCGGCACGACCGCCAGCTTCGTGACCGCGCCGCTCTGCGGGTCGACGTGTTGCGCGTAGTGCGGCTGGTAGCCGAAAGGCGCGCTGACACGGCTGGGCGCCCACAAGTTGTTTAGCTGCACCCAGGCGCCCCCGCCAGCCGCGGGGTCGGGGTTGAGCTGGTCGGCCGCGTTCGGTGCGAAGAGGTTGGAAGCGTTCGTGTGCGGGTAGTTGACGCAGGCCCGGTCGAAGTGGATGTTGTCAACGATCACCCACTCGATCCCCTCGGCGGCCAGCCAGGGGATCATGCGCGTGGAGAAGGCTGTTTCGGCCGGGAACATCCCTTTCGAATACGTCGCGCCGCCGGCCCAGGTCTGCGAGTACAGGTGCTTGTGCAGGCGAATCTGCATGCGCGCATCGGCTTCGTCCAGCAGCGGCATGAGCGGGTGGTGATAGCCGAAGGCGACGTTCTCCAGCCGGCGGTTGCCCAGGGACGTGAGCCAGCCCATGGCCTGGTCGTAACCTGAGTCCCAGTTGCTCCACATGCCGCCGTTGACGCCCGCGGCCCGCAGCGCGTTGAGGTTCTCGATCAGCGATCCGGTGAAGCTGACCTGCGCACCGAGGTGCGGCAGGGCCAGCCCGGCCTGGATCGCGTCGCGCGGCCAGGTCGTATAAGGCCCAAATCGCTGGTTGTGAATGTCGACCACGCTGTACGAAAACCGCCCGGCGGCATCGGTCTGCACCGGCGTTTCGTACGGGTAGTAAATCGGCTGGTGCATGTGCCACAGGAAGCTGACGTGAATCGGCTCGTGGGCGAAGGCGCTGGTGGCCAGAATCCCCACAAACAGCCAGTACCAGCCGCGGAACAGTGGGTCGAGCGGTTTCATGCATGACTCCAGAACCTTTGCTTTTCCCCATCATACCACCCTCTCGCCAACGGGCGCTGGGCCAAATGACTTGGCGCAATTACGCGCCGCATGTTGGTGATTCAGGCAGCCGGGCGTCGGATTCGGGTTCTGGTTTTGCCGGCGCGGTGCCGGACGAAGCGCCACACCTGGTCCATGAGCTCGTGCATGGTGGGTTGTTGATGGTTCCGCCAGCGGTGGAAGGTCTGTTCGCTGACCTGGATCCGCTGGCAAACCTGGCCAACGGTCGCGCCCGTCGCCAGCAGCGCATCGGCCTCACGCAGCTTGGCGAGGCCTGTTCGGGACTGTGGCGTGTGCGCTTCATGAGCAGCCTCCATGCCTGCTTGGCAGGCAGAAGAGACTCTCACCACGGCTGGATCAAGACAGGGGGAGCAGGTCACCGTCTCACGTCCGCGCACGCCCGCAGCGGCCCGCGCGAGAGGACCGATGGTGCAGTTGAGGTTTTCTATGTCACTTATTGAAAAAGGAGAGTTTCCATGCAGAATCTCATGCAGGCGTCCAACGAGGTGTTCGCACGCGTGCAGCTACGTCCTAGAACGAGGCTCCGACCGAGAAGTTGAAGATCTGGTCGTCGTCGGAATCGTCGCGCGCAATGGGGAAGCCGAAGTCGAACACGAACGGCACCGGCCCGAAGAAGAACAGGTTGACGCGGATGCCAAAGCCCACCGCGGCCAGCCAGGTGGTGATCTCGAAGTCCTCCTCAACCG
>CAYOHG010000021.1:0-13947 GCA_964403685.1 uncultured Planctomycetales bacterium | reverse complement strand
GGCCTGCAGGACCGGCTTGCGGCAGCGCTCGATGAGCTTCTCGATGAGCTGCTCGAACTTGCTGCGCGTGATGGTCATCTGAAGGTGCTTGGGGCCGCTGGCGTCGGCGCTGATGTACGGCAGGTTGATCTGCGTCTCCATCGCGCCGGACAGCTCGCACTTGGCCCGCTCGGCGGCTTCCTTCAGCCGCTGGAGCGCCATCGCGTCCTTGCGCAGGTCGACGCCTTCCTTGCGGCGGAATTCCTCGGCCAGGTGATGGATCAGCTCTTCATCCAAATCGTCGCCGCCCAAGTGCGTGTCGCCGTTGGTGCTGAGCACCTCGAACACGCCGTCGCCGACGTCGAGGATGGAGATGTCGAACGTCCCGCCGCCGAGATCAAAGACGGCGATCTTCTCGTTTTTCTTCTTTTCGAGGCCGTACGCCAGGGCGGCGGCGGTCGGCTCATTGATGATGCGCTCGACCTTGAGGCCCGCGATCAGGCCGGCTTCCTTGGTGGCCTGGCGCTGCGCATCATTGAAGTACGCGGGAACCGTGATCACCGCCCGCTCAACGGATTCACCCAGGTAGCGCTCCGCGGTGGCCTTCAGATCGCGCAGGATCATCGCCGAGATCTCGGGCGGGGCGTACTCCTTGTCGCCAATCTTCACACGCAGCAGTTCGTTGGCGCCGCCGACCACGCGGTAGGGCACCATCTTCTCCTCGTTGGCGACCTCGTCATGGCGGCGGCCCATGAAGCGCTTGATCGAGTAGACGGTATTCCGCGGATTGGTGACCTGCTGGTTGCGGGCGCGCTGGCCAACCAGCCGCTCGCCCTTGTCGGTGAACGCCACCACCGAGGGAGTCAGACGGGAGCCGGAATCATTGATGAGGACCTTGGGCTGACCGGCTTCCATGATGGCGACCACGGAATTGGTGGTCCCCAGGTCGATGCCGATGATCTTGGACATTTCGCGCTCCTTGGGCGGCGTTCAGCGCACGGGCGCACCCGCGCTTCGCCAGCAGATAAGCAAGCGCGGTACCAGCCGCGTCCGTCGCTTCGGACATTTGCTAACCAATTGTATTTCAATGTTTTACGGAACGTGCAGCCAGTCTGAAACGGCGGTGGGCCGCGAATCGCGGACCTGTGTCTGCCAATCTGACAGCGCCAATCTGACGCTTGTGACGGGGCACCGGGCAGGTTCCCGGCAAGCGCTCGGCACGCGACCCGGTCGGCCCGGTCTACTCCGGCGGGGGCGTCGGGCTGCGCTTCGGCAGCCGCTTGCAGACGCGCTCCCAGGTGCGGAACGGCAGGCAACGCACCAGCGCGAGCAGCCACGCCAGGCGCCGCGGGAACCAGGCCCGCACGGCGTTGCGTTCGATCGCGCGGCGAATCCGCTCACAGCACTGCGCTACGCTCAGGGTGCGCTCCAGCCGCCGATCGCCCATGCCTTCGATCATGGGGGTATCGACAAAACCGGGGCAGACCACCGTGGCGCGAATCCCCAGGGGCCTGAGATCCACCCGCAGGCTCTCGATCAGCGCGACGACCGCCGACTTGCTCGCGCTGTACGCGGCGACTTCCGGGAGGCCGAGTTTGGCCGCCAGGCTCGACACCGCGACGAGATGTCCGCGGCGGCGCTGAATCATGCCCGGCAGGACCGCATCGAACGTGTGCGCCACGCCGCAGACGTTCGTCTGGATGACCGCGTCGACGTCTGCGCTGCGGAAGTCCCAACCGGGGGTCCAGCGGTGAATGCCGGCGTTGGCGATCATCAGGTCGCAAGGGCCCAGTGCGGCTTCGAGCGACTGCACGGCCTGGCGCGTCGCCTCGGCGTCAACGACATCGGCAACGGCCAGCGCGCAGCGGCCCGGTTCGCCGCCGGCGATTGAGGCGATCTCCCGCCCGACGTCTTCCAGTGCGTCGCGCCGCCGGGCGATCAACCCCACCCGTGCACCTCGCGCGGCGAGGTGAAGTGCCAGCCCGCGGCCGATGCCGCTGCTGGCGCCGGTGATGAAGACGCGCTTGTCAGTCCAGAACGGGTCGTGATTCATGCGAAGTCGAATAGCCGTTGAAGGCGGGCACGGCAAGCGGTGCGGACCGTTCAAGGCAGCAATCGGCCCGCCCTGGCGATGCAAGCCCGCAAGCATGGCGGGGTTTCCGCGGCGGGAGCCTAGGCGGTGGGCAACACGGCATTCACGCTTCGCGCGTCATCTCGATCATCGTGGGCCGGAAGCCGAGGCGCGCAAAGAGGCGCTGGGCCGCGGTGTTGACGGCGGCGGTCTTGAGCACCACGCGCGGCGCGCCGCGGGCGGTGAGTTGACGCACGATCGCCTCGATCAGCGCCGTCCCGACACCGTCGCCGCGCGCGGCCGGCTCGACGATGACATCGTGAAGCATGCCGCAGGTATCGAGCAGGTCGTTCCAGTTGCGCGGCTCGATCGAGCCATATGCGTAGCCAAGCAGAGCTCCCTCGCCCGCCGCCGGCCCGGCTCGCCGGGCGACAAGCACAACCGCTTGCGAATCGCTCAGACACTGCCGCAACCAGCGCTCGTATCCGCCGGCGATGTCGTCCGAGAGAATCGCGAAGCGCCGCGGGTCAAGCTGGTGGTGCATGTGAACCAGCAGCGCGGCCAGCTCGGCGGCCGCGCGGAGGTCACGCTCTTCGGCCGGCCGGATTCGAATCCCAGGCACCATGCCTGGATCGTATCACGCAGCGGCCCGGAAAAAGGCAGCGGCGCCGACTCCGCCGTTTCGGGAGTCCGCGCCGCATGCCGTGAGCTCACGAACGCCGCCGCAGTGCAAGCAGCGCCCCCATCGCCAGCAGGGCCAGCGTGGACGGCTCAGGCGACTGCGGGTTCAGGTTGTAGAACCCGCCGACCCACATGTCGTTCCAGTACAGGTCGCCGACCAGCAGGCTCTCCCACTGCGGGCCGATGTTGCTGGAGAACCCGACGAACACGTCGAAGAACGAATCCGTCAGAACGAGCTGCGAAGGCGACGCCGCGGTCTCATACATGCTCAGCGCCGCCAGGTCGAGCGAGGCGTTAATGTCGGCCAGACCCAGCAGGCCGGCCGGCAGGTCCATGAACGTGCGGATGTTGCGCAGCTCCACCTGACTGCCAGGGTTCTCAAGGAAGAACTGGTTGGTGGTCTCAAGCTCCATGAAGATGTTGCCGCCGAAGCCGGACGGGTCGGGCTCGACGCGCGTCAGCTCATAGACGACCGGCTGGGCGGTGCCGATCTTGTTGCCGGCGGTGTCGGTCCAGTAGGCGTCGAGCACCTCGCCGGAGCCTTGCAGCCCGGCTCCGATGTGCACCCACTGGCCGGGCAGCACGTCGTGGCTCCACCAGTGCAGTTTCGTGTCATCATCGCCGTCGCCGTCGAAGTCGTCGGTGATGGTGCCGAAGTGCGGGAACTCGCCCCGATAGAGATCCGATGGGTAGAAGTTGGGGTTCTCGACAATGATGTCGATGTCGTGTGCGGTCAGGCCGGTAGTGTTCCGGAAGTCCCAGTTCAGCCACGGATCGTGCCAGACGGGTTGCGCCGCGACGGGCGCCGCAAGCAACGTCAGACCGATCATCACGACCACGGTTGTCTTCAGGCCAGGCATGGTCACTCCTCCTCGCGTGCTGGTGGCGTGCCGACCTCGGTGGGCCGGACACGCCCGGGTTTTGCGTTGAGTTGCCGGAGGACACTCCCCCGTGTGTCGCGGACCATTCTGGCGGCCCCGCGCCGCCACGCGAAAGTCGCCTGTGCAGGCGTCGGCGTGACAACTGTCAGTCGTGCGGAGACTGCATCGAACCTTCGTCGGGGTGCGGCAGCGCGCGGTGCACGGCAAAGATCCGCACGACCAGCGCGCAGTGGCTGGCGACTCCCAGCTTGCGATACAGCCGCTCGATGTGTGTATGGACGGTGTGCGGCGAGATTCCCAGGTCGAAGGCAATCCCGGCTTCCGTCCGGTCGTCAAAGATGCCTCGGAGAACCTGTACTTCGCGCGGTGAGAGATTGAGCGCGGCTGAGAGATGCTCCCACTCGTGCGTGGCGAATACCCCCGCGCCGGGATGCTCACAAGCGTGGTCGTGTGGCAAAAGGTGCGACGATCGCAGATCGTGTTCGTTCGCCACGGTCGCCCCCTCAGGCGGGACGCCGAAACAGCGCACTTGAACGCCGAAAGGCCTGGAATTACCAAGGTGGGCGCCGGCGGCGCAAGCTTTCACGCCGGAACCTTCCCCAAGGCGCAGCCTAGGACCCCAGTTCGGGCGAGTCAAGCAAGCAACGAAACTACCGACCGAAAAGGGGTAACGGATTAGGAGAATACGGAAAGGCGGATGCAACCCTCGGTCCCCTGCATGCAGACTTCGAACGCCGCAAGCGCGCACGAACCTGCCAAGCGGCGCGGCGGCGCGCGGGGATATGCCTTGCGGCTGACGGAGCGCGACGGCTACGCTCGTGCTGGGGCGTTGGTTTCGTCGCTGACATTGGAGGATGCCGAATGACGGTCCGCTTCGTTCGACCCTGCGTGCTGGTGGTGGGTGCTGGGCTGGTGCTCAATCTGTACGCCGGCGCTGCGGGGCGCCAGAACACCGACCGCGGCATCGATCCGGCGGTCGACCTGACGGTTGCCGAGCTGACCAGTGTGGCGCAGCTTGGACGCGCCGGCGCAGTGGGCAGCGGGCAGGTCGGGCTGGCGGTCGGCTCCGTGATCTGCAACCTGGGCGCGTCGCCTTCGGTCTGGTTCCCGTTTCCAGGCACCGGTCACCCGGTGCTGGCGCAAAACCTCTATCGTCTCAGCACGGTCGACGGCGCTGTGCGGTTCGAGCAGATCGGTCAGTCGTGGGCGCGGCACGGTTTCTGCCCGCTCGAGCAGAATGCCTGCGCGACGTGCGTGCCGGCCGGCGGCTGCGGAACCAGCCTGCTCGGCGCAGGTTGCTCGACGGCGGACAGCGCCAGCATCAACGGCGATCAGGACCAGCTCGGGGCGCGCTCGTGGGTCCATCCCCACACGGGGGTTTTTTCGTCCTCGGCCAACAACCACGCCGGACACACGCATGACGGCGTCTCGCATCGCTTGCTCGTCAGCGATCTCGACGCGGTCGTGGCGGCGGACTACTTCGTCGAAGCGCACGTGATTGCGCCGGATGACGCAGCTTCGGGCAATGGCGACAACAACGTCTCGCACCGGCGGGTGCTTGTAAGCGGACCGGACGGCAGCGGCGTGTTCTCGTTCGCGCTCTCCGGCGCGACGGTGAGCGAATCGCCGGCACTGAATGCCTGGGCGACAGCGACGCAGGCGCCCTTCTTCCCCGACGCGAACGACGGTCTGGCGGTGCTGGCGTACGAAGTGACCGACCTGGGCGGCGAACTGTGGCGCTACGAGTTCGCGCTGTATAACTTGAACTACAGCCGCGCGTTTCACCGCTTCAGCGTGCCGGTGCCGGCGGGTGTGCAGATCGGCAACTTCGGTTTTCACTACCCGCTGAATCACGGCGTGCAGAACACCGGCGCGGAATTCGAGAACGAGATCTGGAGCACTGCGCTGGCCGGCGGAGCGCTGACCTGGTCCACTGACGCACAGGCCGCCAACCCTAATGCCAACGCCTGCCGCTGGGGAACGCTGTTCAACTTCCGCTTCGACGCCAACACGCCGCCGCAGGCCGCCAATGTGACGCTGGGTATCTTCTCGACGGGGGCGAACGTGGTCGTCGGCGCCGTCGGGCCGGGGGAATCGCCGTGCCCGGCGGACCTCGATAACAGCGGCGCGGTCGATCTGAACGACCTGAGCATTCTGCTGGTGAATTTTGGACAAGCCGGTGGTGCGGCGCAAGGCGACCTTACCGGCGACGGCCTGGTGGACCTGCTGGACCTATCGACACTCCTGGCCGCTTTCGGCACGAGTTGCTGACGAGCTGCCCGCCAGTGCATCACGAACGAAGAGCGCACGAATGCACACGGGCTGTCTTCATTCGCTCTTCGTTCTTCGCTATTCGCACTGGCGTCCCAACCGCCGGCGCTAGACTCCCATCTCCTCCGCCTGGCGACGCAGAGCGGCGATGCGTTTCGCCAGCGGCGGGTGCGTGCTGAAGAGATTGGTGACACCGCCGTGCAGCGGCTCGACGATGTACATCGAGTGAAACGCGGGGTTCGTGTCGGTCGGGATGCGCTCGTTGAGCGCGCCCAGCCGATCCAGCGCGCGGGCCAGCTTGAGCGGGTTGCCACAGAGCTCGCCGCCGAAGCTGTCCGCCGCGTATTCGCGCTGCCGCGAGATGGCCATCTGAATGAGCGCGGCGGCCAGGGGCGCCAGGATCACCATCGCGATTGCGCCGACGGCACCCAGCGGGTTGTCGCGGCGGTCGCTGCCGCCGCCGAACCACATCGCCATGTAGGCGACGTGGCTGATCACGCCGGCGACGGCCGCGGCGATGGTGGAGATGAGCGTATCGCGATGGCGAATGTGGGCCAGCTCGTGGGCCATGACGCCTTCGATCTCGTCGCGCGAGAAGCCGCGCAGCATGCCCTCGGTGATCGCGACCGCGGCGTGTTTCGGGCTGCGGCCGGTCGCGAAGGCGTTGGGCGCCGGCTGCGGGCAGACGTAGATGCGCGGCATGGGCAGGCCGGCCCGCTCGGCGAGGTCGGCGACCATGTCGTGCAGCCAGGGCAGGTCCTGGCGCGAAATCGGCTGCCCGCGCATGGAGGCGATCGCGATCTTGTCGCTGAAGAAGAAGACCGCGAGGTTCATGGCCAGTCCGAAGAGCAGTCCGACGGTCATGCCGGCCGGCCCACCCATCAGGCCATAGCCGACGAGCATGAATAGGCCGATCAAGGCGGCCAAAAGAACGCTCGTCTTCACGTTGTTCACGAAGCGCATCGCGTAGTTCCCTTTCTTGACCCAGGCGGGTCGCGGGATTCTATCGCCGCCCGGACCGACGCCACACGTCCCCCGCGGTAAGCAACCCGCGTGCCAGCCCGGCGAAGCGACCACCCCCAGCGGGCTGCGCGTGCGAAGAGCTCGGCGGGCGTTCCGTGACGCGGTCTCGGCCCACCGCTGGTCGATTCCAATCGGTGGCTGGAACTGGAATCGCCTGCCGCTTTGGCAACCCGGATCGGCCGCGCTGACCGACTACGGCTTGCCCGGGCATGCGCCGCAAGCGTATGCTGCCGGTTCCGCCTGGCGGCCGCCGGCGTGCCGTCGCAGCCGGTCGGCCAATGCTGGCGAGGTAACCCTCGGAGAACACGCTGTGTTGACACGAATTCCCTTGCGGCTGATGACCGCGCTGTGCGTTGCCGTCCTGGTCGCGGGCCTGAGCGCCGCGTCGAAGGCGCCGGCTGACACAATTCCGCCGGACTCGCCCATTCGCGAGGCGCTCGAGAAGGCCGAAGCGTCGGTGGCGACGCTCGTGGCTGCAAGTCCGCGAAACTTCGCCAACACGATCGAGGCGTTCGACGATCTGCTCGTCCAGCTCGAGAACGACACGAGCATGACGCAATTCCTGGCGTACGTCTCGACCGACGCCGAGGAGCGCGCCCGCGGTCAGCGTGCCGAGGAGGAATACACGAACTGGATGATCGGGCTCTTCAAGCGCGAAGACCTCTACAAGGCCGTCAAGAGCTTCGCCGACAGCAAGCCCAATCTCCAGGGCGACCAGAAGCTGATGCTGGCCGACCTGATGCGCGAATTCCGCCGGGCGGGGATGGAACTGCCCGCCGACCAGCGCGAGGAAGTCAAGCGCATCCAGATGCAGATTACCCGGCTGGGCCTGGAGTTCGACGCTGCGATCCGCGATGACGAGACGCGCGTGCCGTTGAGCGAATCGGAATTGACCGGCGTTCCCAAGGAGATTCTCGACGCCCAGCCGCGCATCGGCGAATTGCTGCTGGTGGGGATGGACTACCCGACCTACATGCCCATCCAGGAGCTCTGCTCGAACGAGGCCACGCGGGCCAAGACGTGGATCGCCTACAAGCGCCGCGGCGGCGAGCGGAATGTCCGCAAGCTTGAGGAGATGCTCAAGCTGCGGGCGCGGGCCGCCGCACTGTTGGGCTACTCGAACCCGGCCGAATACGAGATCGAGCCGCGGATGGCCAAGACGCCCGCCGCCGTCGAGAAGTTCTATAACGAGCTGCGTCCCAAGCTGCGCACGAAGGCGGAAAAAGACCTGGCCGAGTTCCTCGCGGCGAAGCGCGCACACGTCAAGGACCCGAATGCGAAGTTCTACCCGTGGGACTATTCCTTCTACGAGAGCCACCTGAAGAAGACGAAGTACGCCGTCGACAGCGAGATCGTGAAGGAATACTTCCCCATGCAGGCCGTGATCGATGGCCTGTTCAGCATCACGCAGTCGCTCTACGGACTTGAGTACCGCGACATCACCGCACAGGCGTCTTCGCGCGGCATGCCGCTATGGCACGAGGACGTCAAGCTGTATGAGGTGATGGATAAGCAGAGCGGCCAGCCGCTGGGGATGTTCTACCTCGACCTGTACCCGCGTCCCAACAAGTACAACCACGCCGCCCAGTGGGGGCTGCGCCAGCACAAGTTGTGGAGCAACGGAGAGGAGCAGAAGCCGCTGGCGGCGCTGGTGTGCAATTTTCCCAAGCCGACGGCTGACAAGCCCTCGCTCATGCCGCATGGCGAGGTCGCCACGTTCTTCCACGAGTTCGGCCACTGCCTGCATACCATTCTGAGCACCGCCCGCTACGGCACGCAGGCCGGTACGAACGTGTCGCGCGATTTTGTCGAAGCCCCCTCGCAGATGTTCGAAAACTGGGTCTGGAGCGCCGACGTGCTCAAGACCTTCGCCAAACACTACAAGTCGGGCGCGGTCATCCCCGACGACCTGGTCGCGGCGATGGTCAAGGCCCGCAACCTCGGCTCGGGCATGTACTGGGAGCATCAGATCTACTACGGCTCGGTCGACCTGGCCTACCACACCGCCAAGGACGGCGTGGTCGATACCACCAAAGTGGCCAATGAACTGTTCCCGCAGATCGAGCTGTACGAGACGGTTCCAAACGTCTTCTTTCAGGCCTCGTTCGGCCACCTGAACGGTTACCAGGCGGGCTATTACGGCTACATGTGGTCGCTGGTCTATGCGCAGGACATGTTCCAGCGCTTCAACGAAAAAGGCATGCTCAACCCCGAGGCCGGACAGTACTACCGCGAGAAAATCCTCGCGCGCGGCAGCTCGCTTGAGGAGATCGACCTGGTCCGCGAGTACCTCGGCCGCGAGCCGAAGGCCGACGCGTTCCTCAAGCATCTCGGGCTGGAATAGGCCCGACGCGCGACCCGTGAGCGCCTTGTGATCCGCCGCGCCCGGCAATGGCTCATCGAAGCGGCGTTCTACCTGCCGGACGTTCGTCGCCAGCTTGCCCGGCTGGACACGGAGGCGGAGCGCAACCGGGCGCGCTGGCACGTCTGGCGCGCCCTGTTCGCTTCACCGACCTACTGGCTGCTGGTTGTCCTGTACGGCGCGCTGCTGCTGGCGGCGCTGTGGCTCGGTGTACGGGTGCTCGACGAACTGGCGCTTCGACTGCGGGCGCCACTGCCCGGACTGCGGACACTGGCGCTGGTGATCTACGTCGCGCTGGTGACCGCGGCGCTGACCATCGGCGGCATGTGGCCGCAGCGGCGGATGGTGCACCGGCAACTCTGGAGCTACCTGCGCAGCGTCGGAGTGCACCTCTGCCGCCATTGCGGGTACGACCTGCGCGGCGTGCCGCATCGCTGCCCGGAGTGCGGCCGGTCGATCGACTGAGCACGCCCTGGCAGCGCCCGACCGGCCGTATACAATCTGCCCGATTCGCTCGGATGGATGTTGTGAAATCAGTGCGGCCGGCCCCCCGCCCGGCGTTGCCGGCCGGCCGTCGGCAACGGGCGGCGTCGGGCACGCCGGCACGGGAGAAATCGTCATGGCACGCTCGGTCACGCTTCGCGGCAAACCGCTGGATCTCGCCGGACCGCAGCTCAAGGTCGGCGACAAGGCGCCTAACGCTCGGCTGCGCAAGGACCTGTCGTCCGACCTGTCGCTCGCGGAAACGACCGGCAAGGTGCGCATCTTCAGCGTGGTGCCCTCGCTCGATACACCCGTCTGCGCGTTGCAGACGAAGCGCTTCAACGAAGAAGCCGCAAACCTGCCGCATGTCACGACCTACATCATCAGTTGCGATCTTCCGGTCGCGCAGAAGCGCTTCTGCAGCGCGGAGAGCATCAACCCCGAGAAGGTCATCGCGCTGAGTGACCACAAGGAGACCGCGTTCGGGCAGGCGTACGGCACGCTGATCCCGGAGCTGCGGATTGAGTGCCGGGCGGTCTTCGTGCTCGACAAGAGCGACACGTTGCGCTATGTCGAGTACGTGCCGGAGATTGCGGAGCACCCCAACTACGACGCGATTCTCGCCAGCGTGCGTAGCCTCGGGTAACCGCCAGGCGACTCCGCGTGCGATCGCGCGGCTCGCGAGCGCGCTTCGGCTGATGCGGCCGGGGGGGTGCCACAATGGCAGGAAAGTCGCACCGTGCGTTGCGGCAGACTGCCATCCGGTAGCCGCCGAGGGCGCGCGACACTCGCCGTGCGATGTCCTAACTTGTTTTTCGTGATGGCTTTGTGCGCGACGCCGCCAGGTTCTGCCCGCTCGGCACAGTGATTGCCATGGCACACCCGAAGTACCGGTGCATCCACATTTTAGGTTGACGGGCTGACGGCGGGCCGACACAATCCGTCCAACAGCCGATTGATTCAGGAGCAGACAATGGCTCTGTCGATTCGCCCCCTCGGCGACAAGGTAATGGTCAAGCGGCTGCAAGCTGACGAAAAGACTGCCGGCGGAATCGTGCTGCCCGATTCGGCCAAGGAAAAGCCGAAGCGCGGCAAAGTGCTCAGCGTCGGCGAGGGTCGCGTTCTCGACAGCGGCAAGCGCCAGGCGTTGCAGGTGCGAAAGGGCGACACCGTCCTGTTCACCAGCTATGCCGGCACCGAGCTGAAGGTCGAAGGCGAGGAGATTCTCATCATGGATGAGAGCGACATCCTCGCCGTGCTCGACTAGCGCAGTGAGGGTCTGGCCATGAAGCTGGAGATCCAGCGCGCCGTGCAGGATGCGGTCAGCCTGGTCAACTCTCACGCCGGGGCGGCTCGTGTGCGGCTCTGGTTCGAAGACGATCCGGCGGCGATCGACTTCGTGGCCAATTCCGCTTCCCTCCGCGACAACTGCTTCGAATTCCGGGCCGGGTTTGAAACCTACGGCGGGAACGTTGCGGAGCTGCGCGACATCCTGATTGAAGTAATCGACCGTTAGCGAACAGAGACGCGGACGAGCGGCGCCGTTCCGCTTGCCAGCGACGCGGGGTGGCCTTGCAGGCCGCCTGGGGCGGGGTGCGTGCCACACCCAGGCTCGCCCTGACGCGCGCAGACAATGTGCCTGCCCGCCCGCCAAGCACGATAAGCTGGCCATCCAAACCGCGTAGGCAGGCAAGCTCCCTGCCCCACCCAGACCAGCGCCGGTGCGCGAACGGAACGCTTGACTCGCTCACTGGGCCTGCCACATTGACAGAACGGCCGCGCGGGCCGATCGCCCACTGAGACACTCGCCAACCGTCGCAACTTCTTGACTCGCAAACACCTAGGCGACAATTGCGGCATGGCCGCGCAATTGGCACGCGACTTGATACTACGAACCGGCAGCGGGAGTATGGCCACACGCCTTCCCGCTCCAACGGCGCTTGCCGGCCGGTCGCTTCGACCGCGAACAACCTCGAATCGGGCGCGCAGCCCAACCTGAGACCAGGAGTTACAGATGGCAGCCAAGCAAATCGCGTACGAGATGGAAGCCCGCGAGGCGATTCGCGGCGGTGTCCGCAAGCTCGCCAAGGCCGTCAAGGTGACCCTCGGGCCGCGCGGCCGCAACGTCGTCATTGAGAAATCCTTCGGCGCCCCGACCGTCACCAAGGACGGCGTGACCGTCGCCAAGGAAGTCGAGCTGGAGGACGCCTACGAGAACATGGGCGCCCAGATGGTCAAGGAGGTCGCCCAGAAGACCAGCAAGGACGCCGGCGACGGCACCACCACCGCCACCATCTACGCCGAGGCCATCTTCGACGAGGGCCTCAAGAACCTCGCCGCCGGTGCAAACGCGATGGAACTGAAGCGTGGCGTGGACATGGCGGTTGAAGCCGTGGTCGAGGCGCTGCGCAAGATGTCCGTTCCCGTGAAGGGCCAGGAGCAGATCGCCCAGGTCGGCACCTGCGCCGCCAATCAGGATCGCGAGATCGGCCAGAAGATCGCCGAGGCCATGGAGCGCGTCGGCAAGGACGGCGTGATCACGGTCGAAGAGGGCAAGGGCATCGAGACCACCGTCGAGCTGGTCGAAGGCATGCAGTTCGACAAGGGCTACATCTCGCCGCACTTCATCACCAAGCCGGAGTCGATGGAAGCGGTCCTCGACGACTGCTACATCCTGGTGCACGAGAAGAAGGTCGCCGCCGTCAAGGACCTGCTGCCGCTGCTGGAGAAGGTCGCCAAGGCCGGCAAGCCGCTGCTGGTCATCGCCGAGGACGTCGAAGGCGAGGCCCTTGCCACGCTTGTGCTCAACAAGCTGCGCGGCATCCTCCAGTGCGCCGCGGTCAAGGCCCCCGGCTTCGGCGACCGCCGCAAGGCGATGCTGGAAGACATCGCGATCATGACCGGCGGCAAGCCGATCTTCGAAGACCTGGGCATCAACCTGGAGCAGGTCGGCCTGAGCGACCTCGGCCGGGCCAAGCGCGTGATCGTCGCCAAGGAAGCCTGCACGATCATCGAGGGCGCCGGCAAGACCAGCGACGTGAAGGGCCGCATCGAGGCGATCAAGCGCGAGATCGAGAACACCACCAGCGACTACGACCGCGAGAAACTCGAGGAGCGGCTGGCGAAGCTGTCGGGCGGCGTGGCGCAGATCAACGTCGGCGCCGCGACCGAGGTCGAGATGAAGGAGAAGAAGGCCCGCGTCGAAGACGCGCTGCATGCCTGCCGGGCGGCGGTCGAGGAAGGCATCCTGCCGGGCGGCGGCGTGTCGGTGCTGCGGGTCGATGACGCGCTCGACGCGATCGCGAAGAAGGCCAGGGGCGACCAGAAGACCGGCGTCGACATCATCAAGCGCGCCCTGCGGGCCCCGATCCGGATGATCGCCGAGAACGCCGGCCTGGACGGCGCGATCGTTTGCCAGCGGGTCTTCGAGGGCAAGGGCAACTTCGGCTACAACGCGCTGACCGAGGAATACGGCGACCTGGTCAAGATGGGCGTCATCGTTCCGCTGAAGGTGGAGCGCGTGGCGCTGCAGAACGCGGCCAGCGTGGCGGGCCTGCTGCTGACGACCGACGCGGTGGTCAGCGAGATCAAGGAAAAGAACGAGGACAAGCCCGGCCGCGGCGGGCACGGCGGGCATATGCACTGAAGAAGTGCGTGTAGCAAATAGCGAAGAGCGAGTGACGGGGGCGGGCGGCGCAGCGTCGTGCGGCCTATTCCGCTGCTCGCAGTCAGACGGCAGCTAAATGGAGGTGCAGTTTTTCGCAGCTCGGATCCGCGATTTTCATGCCGCCTGTTGCCTCGCGGTTTGCGGATCAACGGGCAGCCTGACGGCACAAAACGCGCCGCAGGACAGGCTCGGGCTGCCCGAGGTTTTAGTCGTACGATGCGGCCGGCTTCACGCCGGCCGCGTCAGTTTCCGCGGGTGGCACGACGGGTGGCATGCACCGCCCCCCGCTGTGTCTTTCTCACAACGCATGGAGCACAGCCGCCCCCGGCTGTGTCTGTCTGTGCGCATGGAGCGCAGCCCGCCCTCGGCTGTGTCCGGTCTGAATGGAGCACAGCCGCCCTCGGCTGTGTCTGTCTGTGCGCATGGAGCGCAACCCGCCCCCGGCTGTGTCTGTCTGTGCGCATGGAGCGCAACCCGCCCTCGGCTGTGTCCGGTCTGAATGGAGCACAGCCGCCCTCGGCTGTGTCCG
>CAYOHG010000020.1:0-14188 GCA_964403685.1 uncultured Planctomycetales bacterium | reverse complement strand
GCCAGGGCCTTGGCCACCCGGGCGCGATACACCCAGTCGTACTTCGGTTCGGTTCCGGCTCCCGGCTGCGGCAAGTTGATTCCGGCGCCGCTGCGGCCACGAAGCGAGCCGCCCCCCTCGCCGCCTTCGCCGCCCTCGCCGGTGGGTCCGCGATACGTGCCGCTGACGCGGCCGCCGCCTTCGCCACCGCGGCCGCCTTCGCCGGTGCGCCGCACGGGCGTCCGTGTGGTTCCGCTGCGCACCACCGCCGGCTGGCGCGTAGTGCGAGCGGTCTTGGTCGGGTCGGTGCCGGCCTTGAGCTCCTCCTCGGCCTCGGCTTCCTGCGCCAGCAGGTCCTCGACGTTCTGGCGCTCTTCGAGGATCTCATCCTCGGTCGGCAGCGTACCGGCTTCGAGCCGCGTGGCCAGGGTGTCGACCTGCCGGGCGTATTCCTCGGCGAACTGAAGCCGCGTCTGGTCGTCCTTGGGATTGGGAAAAACCCCCGGCATCAGCGGCTCGCGCTTGTTGATGGCGCGCACCAGCGTGCGGACCTCCTCGAACTCTTTCTTGAAGGACTCGCCGCGCTGCTTCTCCTGCTTGATCAGCTCCTCGTTCTTGGCGGCGCCCATCAGCGACTGAATGCTGCCGGCGCCGGTGCGCGCGATCTCCGCCTCCATCTGCTTGCGGACCGCTTTCGAGCTCATGCCCATCGCCGCCAGGACGATGAATACCAGCGCCGCCGCTGCGCAACCCAGTGAAACCCAGTGCGTCTTGAGAAATCCCAGTATCTTTCCGATCATGGCTTGCTGCTCCGGTTGATTTCCGGTCGGTACTGCATAGTTACTTGCGTCACGCGCCGCACGGCTCGCCGCGTCGCTACGGCTTGCTCTCTGGCGCCGCCGGCGCCGGCGGCTCGCCCAGCTTCACCTTGAACGACACTGAGAACTGCCAGTCGGTCGCCATCTCCTCGCCGGTCACCGGGTCGGGGAAGAGCGCCTGCGGGCCTTCCGGCTCGCCGCCCGCACCCGAGGCGCCGGATGCGCCGGTGGCACGCGCCGCGACCGCCGCAAACCCGCCCGCGCCGGTGGCAAAGCGCTTCTCCACCGCGGACAGCACGTTGCGCTTGTCTCGATCGCTCGAGCTGGGATCCTGCGCAGGAATATGGAACCCGCGCCCGGGCAATGCACCCAGCTCCAGCAGCCGCGCCTTGAACTCGTTGTCGAGGAATCCGACCACTTCGTTGCCGGCCTCGCCGAACATCACGTATCCGCTGAGCGTGACCATGAACCCGGGGTCGGAGCCGGCCGCCGCACCGCCGGATTCCTGCGATTCCTCGCCGCCGCCGCCTTCCTCCTCCTTGCTTGGCCTGAAGCCGGCTTCGCCCCCGCGACCGCGCGGATTCAGACCGCGCGAGGTTCCGCCGGCCAGCGGGGAAATGGAGGCCACCGCGGCGCCCGAGGAGGCGGACACGGCCAGCGCCGGGCGCTTGAATTTCTCGATTTCGGGCACGTACTCGAGCGTCAGACTCTCAATCACCAACTGGCGGCGCTTCGTGCGGGCGAAGCGGGCCGGATCGCTCTGTACCAGCTTCTTGAGCGCCTCGGGAGTGTCCGCCGCCGCGATCTGCGGGTCCACCTCGGGTTTGGCCTGGTGAATCAGAGCGATGATCGCGGGCACCAGGGCGCGCTGCTGCTGAAGCTCGAAGAGCTTCTTGATGCGCTCTTCCTGCGCGCCGGTATCGGTCGAAGCTTCCTGGAAGGCCTTCTGGTTGGCCTTGGCCTGGTTGACAATCCTGGTGATGTCAGCCGCCTCGCCGCGGTTGCTGAGCATGGCGGCGTCGGCCGAGTTTCGCAGCCAGGGGAACGCCGCCGCCAGCCCCAGGCATGCCGCCGCCGCCGCAAAGTACGGCCGCTTCCTGTGCCAACTGGCGACGCGGGCCAGCTCGGGCGGCAGCAGGTTCGACTCGATCACCGCCAGCCCGAGCCCCTGCAACGCCAGCCCGTAGGCGCCTGCAAAGCTGAGCACGTTCTCGCTGAACTGCGGCGCGTTGCTGGTCGCGGTCGGGACCATCATGTGGAACTTCTCGAGCTTGTGCACGCCCCCGCCGATCGTCAGGTTGTTCTCCAGGTATTTCTGGAGACCCGGGAGGCGGAAGGCGTTCCCGGCGGCCAGCACGTGCTTGAGCTGCACCTCGCGGTGGGTTGAGCCGTAAAAGCCCAGTGAGCGCTGAATCTCGGCCACCAGGTCGGCGAACACCGGCCGCATCTTCTGAAAAATCTGGCGGGCGCTGGGGTTGCTGGCGGCGGTGCGCTTGACGTTCTCGGCCTTGGCGAAACCCAGCTTGAAGGCCTTCACCAGCGCGTCGGTGAAGGCGTTGCCGCCCAGTGGGATATTGCGCGTCCAGGCGCTGTTCGGCTCGACCACGACCAGGTCGGTGTGCTCGGCGCCCACGTCCACCACCACGGTTGCGGTGGCCGACTCCAGCTTGGTCGGATCGTCGTAGCGGCAGAAGTTGTACAGCGCGATCGGCATCGGCTGGATCGCCGCCGGCGTGATGCCGAACGCGGCGTAGTTGTCCAGATGCTTGCGGATGAGATCCTTGCGCATCGCGAAGATGCCAACCTCGACCTCGGGCATGTCGGGCGTCTTGAAGACTTCGTAGTCCCAGACCACGTCCGCCATGTCGAACGGAATCTGCTGGCTGGCCTCGAAGCGGACGATGTCGGGGATCTTCTTCTCGTCCACCGGCGGGAGCTTGCAGAAGCGCGAGAACGTCTGCTGACCCGGCACGCCGATGACGAACTTGTCGCCCTGCACCTGGTTGCGCGAAACGAATTTCTCGATCGCAGCGCGGATCAGCTCGTCAGGGTCAGCATCCGGTTGCGAGAGCAACTTGGGGTGCTCGATCAGGTCGAACGCCAGCAATTCCACTTTGCCGTCGTCGGTGGCGCGCAGCTTGACCGCCTTGAGCGCGCACTGACCGACTTCGATTCCCCACATGGGTCGAGCCGAGGCCATGGGTTATGCTCCTGCGTGCGACCGCGGACCACGCCGCCGACGGTCACATGACCGCTCGCAGCGCGATACGCAGCAATGCGCACGAACCTTCTCGCAAGGCGTGCTTCGTGTGGTTTGCCGACCGCCGGGTGTCGCAGCGTTCACCGCGTTGGCATGCGCACGGCGGCCTCAGGCGAGGGATGATGCGATAGGACGCGAATGAGGACGGTTACGTCAGCCTTGCGTCGCCGGGTTGCTCTGCGTGATGTCTGCCGGGACGGTTCCGCCCCTTCGGGAACCCGCCCGTCGAACCGGCCCACCGCCCAGGGCAGGCGGTTCGCGTTACCTCCAGTTTTCGTGGCCCGCAGATAGCGCCCGGCGCAACGACCATTCGGCGCGATTCGCAGACCATCCAACAAGAACGTACCTCAGGTTTGAGCGATGTCAAACGGAATCGCCGAATTTTGCGACGGATTTTCGCCGCTGCATGTCCCAGGTGGCGATGCAGTGGCCGATGTGACGGTTTTCTGACAGAGGCTGCGGCGTCGATCGGATCGTCTGGCGGCTACTCCAGATGCGTCCAGCGCCGCAACCGAAGGTCCAACTCCAGCGGGTAACCGGCGTCCATTTCCTTGAAAGGAACCAACCGCGCGCTGCCGTCGAAGAACCCCGCCGTGATTCCGCTCTGGTGCCGGTAGTCATTGGACACCCGCGGCCACGCCGCGAAGGGTAGCTGTGACGCGTAAAACACGTCATAGAAGTGCGCCTTGTCGGCCGGCAGCGTCTGATGCGCCTCGGTGAGATAAATGTAGTCCGCCGGGTTCGCGAATCGGCGGAAGTCGTCGAGATTGAAATACTGGTTGCAGTCGGCATAGGTCTGGGCGGCACTGGCGTAGCTGCCGCCGTCATTGCCGACCTGTCCGCCGCCGTCGACGTCGCGCTCGATGTTGTTCTCGGTGTACGGCATTGCGAAGGCGTTGACAACGTAATGCAGTGTGCGGTTGAACGCCCCCGGCCAGTCGGGGCACTGAAAGGACCGCGTTGCGCCGATCGCCTTCCAAAGTGCGGCCTGGGAGCTGACGCTTTCGCCGCCGAACAGCCCCAGCGTCATCCCCTGATAGCCGAGCCCGGGCATGAGCGTCTGGGTGAAATGCAGCTTGCCAGCGACGTCCTCCGCCCGCAGCACGCGGTTGCGGTTGACGCCGGCATACAGCAGGGCCGCCTGTCCCATCGAACGCAGGTTGCTGATGCACACGATCTTGCGGCCGGCGGCCCGGGCCTGCCGCAACGCCGGCATCAGGATGCTGATCAGCAGCGCGATGATCGCCACCACGACCAGCAGCTCGATCAGCGTGAATCCGCCTCGACAACGACGATCGCGGGCCATCTCGATCATGACGCAACAACCTCCGGCCTGAACATCGGCGGCACCGACAGGCGTGCCAGCCGCTGTCACGCTGCGGCGCGGATTCGAGCGGCGAAATCAGCCAGCCAGGCGGCTGATGGTGGCATTGAGCAATGCCAGAATGATCCTACCGGCCGCGGGATCGCATCACAATCGAATCTGGCGGGGCCCGGCGCGCGTCTACGATTCGAGCCGAACCACCCCGGCCGGCCCGGTGTCGACCTGCCCCACGACTGCTGCGCAGAGCGCGCCGGCCGCTTGAAGCGCCTCGACCAGTGCGTCGCATCGCTCCGCCGGCACGCTGACCAGCAGCCCGCCGGAAGTCTGGGCATCCGCCAGCACTCCCAGCAGGGCGGGCTCGATGCCGCCCGCGACCCGTAGCCGATCCCCGAGGAAGGCGCAGGTGGTCTTGTGCGTGCGCGTCAGGATTCCCTGGCGGGCGAAATCGAGTGTCGCAGGCAGCAGTGGGACCGCTCCGGCCCGAATCACGACCGTCGCCCGGCTCGCCTCGGCCAGCTCGAAGGCGTGACCCAGTAGTCCGAAGCCGGTGACATCCGTGCAGGCATGCACACCGACCTGAAGGGCCGCATCGCGCCCCGGCCGGTTCAGCGCCGTCATCGTGGCGACGGCGGTACGCAGCTCCGCCTCCGGCAGCAGCTCCTTCTTCGCCGCGCTGGTGAGCACGCCGCTGCCGATCGGCTTGGTCAGAACGAGACAGTCGCCCGGCCGCGCGCCGGCGTTAGTGAGCATGCGCTGCGGATGAACGCGGCCGGTGACGGCCAGCCCGTACTTGATCTCGGCGTCGCGCACACTGTGCCCGCCGACGATCACCGCGCCGGCTTCGTTCACCTTGTCGGCCCCGCCGCGGAGAATCTCGATCAGCCAGTCGTAGCCGAGTTCCTTGTCCGGGTAGCCGACCAGGTTCAGGGCCGTGAGCGGCTCGCCGCCCATCGCGTAGACGTCGCTGAGCGCGTTGGCGGCGGCGATCTGCCCGAAGTCGTAGGGATCATCGACCAGCGGCGGAAAGAAGTCGGTGGTCTGCACGAGCGCCAGCTCGTCGCTGAGGCGATACACCCCCGCATCGTCGGACGTTTCCGTACCGACGAGCAGATCGGGATGTTGCTGGGGCTTGAGCCGGCGCAGCACCTGCGCCATGCCGTCCTGCGGCAGCTTGCCCGCTCAACCCGCGCAACTGGCGTAGTCGGTCAGCCGCTTGCGGCGCGCTTCGCTCACGCTTACCTCGCTACAATCCGCCTGGTCATGGCCGGTCAGACGCTCGCCGAAATCCGCAGTCTGCTGGAAGCCCACGGACTCCATCCACAGCACCGCTACGGCCAGAACTTCCTGATCGACCTGAATCTTATGCGAAAGCTGACCAGCGCGGCAGGCGTGTCGCGCGGCGACGTCGTGCTGGAAGTCGGCGCCGGCACGGGCTCGCTCACCGAGCTGCTGCTGGAGCGCGGCGCGACGGTGGTGTCCGTCGAGATCGACCGCGGCTTGCAAGACCTCCTGCGCAGCAGATTCGAGTCGGAGCCGCGCTTCACCCTGATCGCCGGCGACGCGCTGGCCGGCAAGCACCGGCTGAACCCCGAGCTGCTCGCCGCGCTGCGTACGCACATCGGCAGCACGGCGTGCGGCTCCACCGGCAAACGCGCGCTGAAGCTCGTGGCCAACCTGCCCTACCAGATCGCCACGCCGCTACTGGCCGATCTGCTCCTGGGAGAGCCACGTTTTGAGCTGCTGGCGTGCACCCTTCAGCGTGAGGTTGGCGAGCGCCTCACGGCCGCCCCGCGCACACCCGCCTACGGCCCGATTTCGGTGCTCGTTCAGACGCTGGCGCAAGTCGAGCGGATCGCTGAGCTGCCGCCGCAGGTCTTCTGGCCGCGGCCCAAAGTGGATTCGGTGATGCTGAAGATCGCACCGCTGTCCGCATCGCCCATGCCCGACGCGTCGAGCTTCGCGCGGCTGCTGCACGAAGCTTTCGGGCAACGGCGCAAGATGCTGCGACGCCTGCTGAAGGAGTGGGAGGATTCCGGCGTGCGGAGCGCGTTCGACGCCGCCGGCGTCAATCCCGACGCTCGACCCGAAGAGTTATCGCCGAGTGATTGGCTAAGGCTGGCTGCCGCACTTGCGCGGGTGCGGGCGGGTGCGTAAGCAGGTGCCGGGCCAGGAACGCCTTGACGAACGGGGCACTGGTGGCGTCGGTATGTCCGCCGTAGTAGCCGTAGCGGCTGAACTCGGACTTCCAGCCGATGTTGAGCACCTTTCCATCCAGCGTATGGCGGAAGCCGACCGCTCCGGCGCCGTCCACGCCGATCTTGCCGTCGATGGTCCCGACCAGCTTCATCGGACCGGCCAGAACCGCGTCGCTGGGCGAGAAATAGTTGTAGATTTTGCCTTTCACGTGCCGTGCGGCGCGGCGGAGGTCGTAGTCATACGAGAGGCTCGACGCCAGCAGCACAACGTTGTCCACCTGCACGCCTTCGCGCAGGTTCTCAAGTGTCCAGACGCTGATGCCCGTGCCGGCCGACAGCCCCACCAGGTGAACCGGCAGGTCGGGGTACTTCTTCTGATAGTCGGCGATCGCGTTGGCCAGGTCGGCGGCGGCGGCCTTGGCGTTGATCAGCAGCTTCTGATCGATCAGCGGGTTGAACAGCACCGTCCAGGCCACGCTGGCGATCTCGCCGTGATACCCCGCGGAATTCAGCCCTTGCCGCAGGCCGGCGTCACCAAAGTCGATGTTGCCCGCGCCCGGCACGTAGAAAACGATGCCATTGCGGGCGTTGGGTCCGTAGGCGCGCGACGCGCATCCCGCGGTCAGCGCGGTCACAAGCAATGCAGCCGCCGTCAGCCAGCGATTCATGACGACTCCCTCTGCGGCGCCCCGTCGCCGGCAGCGGCGAACGGCGCGCGATCCTCTGCCCGGCCGGAGTTCGGGGGGTCAACGGTTGCCGTCGGCCGCACCACGAAAACCGGGGATGCGCACGTTTTCCGTCGGCCGCTCGTCGGGGTGCACGGCAAACACTTCCACCCGGGCGATGTCTTCAAACGGGATCATCAGAACGATCGACCCGACCTTGTAGTTCTCGTCCACCGGCACGCATTCGAAGGTCAGGGCGCTGCTGCTGGAAACGTCGGCGATCTCCTTCATCTCGTAGGTCAGCCCGTCCTTCATGTACAGAATGATGCGCGTGTCGAGCCCGTCGCGGTACGCGCGCAGCTTCACCCCGGCATCTCCCTCGAAGGGCACGCCGGGAAAACGCTTGCGGGCGCAGCGCGTGCGGGCTTCATCGATCAGCCGCGTCAGCCCGCCGCGGTGAAACCAGTCGTAGTTGAACATGCCTCACTCCGCGCATGGAACACAGCCGCCCTCGGCTGTGTAGTTCTCCGCGCATGGACACTTCCCCGCGGGAGCCAACCGGATCGCGAACTCGGGTCGGCGTCGTCCACGAGCGACTAGAATCCCGCATCATGTCCCCGTCCGAGCGATCCGAACTCGTCCGCCGACTGGGGCGATCGATCGGCTTTGATCTGGTCGGAATCGCCCACGCCGCGCCTCCGGCAACGGCCGCGCATTATAGGGACTGGCTGGCGGCCGGCTATGCCGGCACGATGGCCTACCTGGCGCGCCACGCCGAGTTGCGCGAAGACCCGCGCCGGCTGCTGAGCGGCGCCCGCTCGGTGATCTGCGCGGTCCTGTCCTACCGACGGCCCGAGGAGACTTCCGCCGGCCCGGCCACCCTTTCCGGCCGCGTCGCGCAGTACGCCCGCGGGGCAGACTATCACGTCGTCCTGCGGCGGATGCTGCGGGATTGGGTGGGTGATTTGCGGACGCACCTGGACGAGCCTTTCGAGGCCCGGGAATTCGTGGACACCGGCCCCCTACTGGAGCGCGCCCTGGGCGCCGCCGCCGGTCTCGGATGGATCGGCAAGAACACCCTGCTGCTGCACCAGCGGCTGGGGTCGTTCGTGTTCCTGGGCGAGATCGTGACGGACCTGGAGCTAGATGCGGACGCGCCCCAGACGGATCACTGCGGCACCTGCACGCGCTGCCTGGACGCCTGCCCGACGCGGGCGTTTCCGGCCCCGCGCGTGCTCGATGCGACCCGCTGCATCGCCTACCACACCATCGAGAACCGCGGGGCTATTCCGGCGGAGATTCAACCCGCACTCGGCGAGTGGGTCTTCGGGTGCGACGTTTGCCAGGAGGTGTGCCCATTCAACCGTGACGCCGCGGAGGCGCGGCAGCCAGAGATTACAGCGCAACGGATTCCCGCGCGCCTTGAGTTGAGCGCCCTCGTCCAGCAATCGCCCGCCGCACATCGCGAGCTGGTGAAAGGCACGGCCGCGGACCGCGCCAATCGGGCGATGTGGCGGCGCAACGCGATCGTCGCCCTGGGCAACGCGGGTGCGCTCGACCCGGCCGACGCGCGGCGCCGCGACGAGTTGTTGCGCGACGCGGCGGGCGACCCTGACGCGCGCATCGCCGAAGCAGCCCGCAACGCGCAGCGGCAGGTGCAGCGCGTCAGTTCAGCTCAACGGTAACCAGAGTGCGATCATCGTCGGGAGGACGCTCGCCGCCGTGCTGGCGGGTGGCCTCGAGCAGCGCATCCAGCAATGGCGTGCCGCGCGCCACCGCGGCGCAGGCCACCTCGCGCAGCCGCGCCTCGCCGAGCCGGCCGCCTTCGCCGTCCACGTCGGCGACGCCATCGGTATAGAGCACCAGGCGGTCGGCCGGCCGCAGGGGCAGGCGCGCCGCGCTCCACTCGCAGTTCTCCAGCCCGGAACAGATCAGCGGCCCGGTCGATTCGAGCAGCTCGACCGGCCGATCCGGCCTGAGCAGGATGCCGGAAGGATGACCCGCGTTGCAGTACGTCCATTCGCCCGTCTCGGCCGAGCCGCGTACGCAGAGCACGCTGACGAACCGGCTGGGGCCGAAGGTCGCCAGGCTGGCCGCGACGTTCTGAATCACGCTCAGCGGCTCGTAGTCGGTCTCCCAGGAAGCGTGGAACGCGGATTTCACCACGCCGGTCAGCATTGAAGCCGAGACGCCGTGGCCCGACGCATCGGCGATCAGCACGGTGAGGGCGTCGCGCCCAACCGCGGCGAAATCGTAGAAATCGCCGCCCAGCTCGTTGCACGGCAGGCAGCAGCCGCTGGCCGTCAGGCGCCCGACCACCAGCGGCTGCGCCGGCAGCAGGCTGCGCAGGAAGCGTCGCGCCACCACCAGCTCACGCTGCAGCCGCTGCGAGAAGCGGCGGTTCTGCTCTTCCAGGCGGCGGGTCTCGGCGGCGCGATCGACCAGTGCCAGCAGCACTTCTCGATCGAACGGCTTCTGGATGAAGTAATAGGCGTGCGAGCGGATGGCGCGCACCAGCTTGCGATCCAGCTCGTGCACGCTGCCGGTCATGATGATGACGTCCATCTCGGGGCGGACCTGCTTGAGCCGCTCCAGCAGGTCGAACCCCGACATCTCCGGCATGCGGATGTCGATCAGGGCCAGGTCGGGCCGCAGCGATTCGACGACGTGCAGCGCCTCGTCGGGGCGTGAGACGCAGGTCACCTCGTACTGCCGGCTGAGGATGCGCTCGACGGCGCGGAGCATGCCCGGCTCGTCGTCGACGATCAGTACGTGCAGCGGCTTCATGCATCCCCCGCGCGGCCGCGCGACTCGGCGGCCGGAAGCGTCACGCGGGCCGTCGTCCCACGCCCGGATGCGCTCTCGATGTGCAGGTCGCCGTCGGCGTCGTGCAGAATGGCCCGGCAGATCGAAAGTCCCATGCCGTTGCCGGCCTCCTTGGTTGTGAAGAACAGCTCGCCCAGGCGGGCCAGGTGCTCCGGAGGAATGCCACATCCGGTGTCGACGATGTCGACGAGCACGTTGCCGCTCTCGCGGCGCGCCCGGACAGTCAGCGTGCCGCCCTTGGGCATCGCCTCGGCCGCGTTGGTGACCAGGTTCAGGAAAAGCTTGGTGAGATCGTCGTGCCCAAGCTGAACCGGGGGCAGGTCATCGGCGATCTCCACCACCAGCGCGATGCCGCTGCGCTCCAGGCCGCGCCGCAGCATGGCGAGAGTCCCGTCGATCGCGCGGCGCAGATTGCCGGTTCCGAGCTTGCCGCCGGTGGGCCGCGCGGTCGCGACCATGTTGGTGAAGAGCCGCCGGCTGAATTGCAGCGATTCCTCGATCTGCTCCAGGTCCTGGACGGCGTCGGCGCGGTTCAGTTCGCCGGCGCGGGCGTCGGCCAGCAGCTCCTGGGCCAGCGGCAGGGCCGAGCCCAGGGCGTTATTGACATCGTGCGACACGACTCGCGCCAGGCTGGCCATCGCGTGCCGGCGCTCGGCCGCGACCATTTTGGACTCCAGCGATTCGGTCCGCTGAAGATACTGAATGCCGACCGACGTCTGCATGATGAAGTGCGGCAGCAGGCCCGCCTCGTAGGCCCCCAGCGTGCCGGGGCGCAGCGCGGCTACCTTGATCAGCCCGATCAGCCCCTCACGGGACGTGATCGGCGCTACGATCATGGCCGCCTCGCGCCGCAGCGCGCACTCGCCGTTGCCGTCGGCGTCCGTTTCTCCGGCGCGCTGGTTGTAGTCCAGCAGCGTCGCCAGCGGCAGCGCCGCACGCTGCCGCCACTCACGCCATTCGTCGGCGTGTCGCTCGAAACCGAAGACCTCGCCCCCGCTCGCCGCGCGGCGCAGGTCATCATCGACGACGAAGCGCCGGCCGATGCTGTGGCTCTTGCCCTTGAACACGGCGATCTGCTCGGCGGCGAGCTCCAGCGTAGCGCCGCCGTCCGTGCTGATCAGCAGGGCCGAAGAGTGGTCGTAGCGGGTCAGCGAGCGCAGCCCGTGGAGAATCTGGTAGAACAAGTCGCGCGGCCGCAACTGCTCCATGATCTTGCGATCGATGCGCCCGCGCACCTCCCAGAGCCGCTTCTGATCCACGCGCTCCAACGCATTCGAAATGGCCGTGGTGATCGGGGTCAGCGCCCGCAGTTCGCGGCGGTCGAACGGCAGCCCGGTCCGCTGGAGCCCGAGCACTCCCCAGCTCCGCCCGCGGCGCCGGATCACGCCCAGCAGCACATTGGCCGGGACAATCAACGTTCGCCCGCGCAGAAACGCGCCGAGCAGGTTCAGGTCCCAGCGGACCTGCGGCGGGTAGCTGAAGGCCAGCGCGGCGTGTTCCTGGCCGGGCTCGAGCGTCGCCAGGCACGCGCAGTCCGCCCGGCAGAACTCCGCCGCGGCGCGCACCGCCACGCGCAGCAGCTTCTCCTCATTCTCGGAGCCTTCCAGCAGGCCCGAAAGCTGTCGCATGAAATGCAATACGGCGAGCTTGCGTTCGGCGGCTTCCATCGGGTGCATGATACCCGCATGCCCGCAGCGCCGCGCAACAAAGCAGGCCGCCCGCGCACGGGTCGGCCTGCTCTGGTTGCCCCTCCAGCCGCACCAGCGGCGGCGGCCGAGTGCTGAGCAGAGTTACGGCGTCTGGCTGGCGTCGCCGGCGTCGGTGTTGCTGCCGCCGTCGGATGCATCGGCGTCGCCGGAAACCGTGTCGTTGAGGATGTCATCCTCCGAGGGCGGCTCCTCGCTGAAGTCGGCCGGGAAATCGGCTTCGCTGCCGGTCGGCGTCTCGAGGAAATCCACGTCGCTCGTGTCGAAGAGCGCGCAGGCGTCAGCCTCCGGCTCGCTGCCGTTCAGCATGACGCACTGGCCGCTGAAGTTCGCGTCGACCAGCGTGCTGCCGGTGGATTCCGCCGAGATCAGCGCCACGATCGGCAGCGTGATGCCGTAGTGCACCGAGAGCTTGTAGGTCTCGAAGTTCAGCGGGGACGCGGTGAACAAGCTGTTGGACCGGATGGTCTTCTCCAGGTTCGCTTCGCCCCCGCTGCGCAGATCGACGCGCGCGGCACCGATCTCGAAGGCGTAGTCGTCGCTGAGCTGGCCGCTCACAAAGCCCTCGTTCCAACGGTGCGAGTCGCCGTTGCGATCCCAGGCCATCGCGATCTGGAGGTCCGCCGGCCGCTCGCTGATCGCCGCGTTCGGGTGAACGAAAAAGCGGCCCTGACCGAGATGCGTTGGCGTGCGGCGTTCCTCGATGACCGCGGCGAGGAAGCGCTGGTAACCCGAGCCGTTGTCGGCCCACATGCGCACGGCGACGGGCACATCCTGAACGTTTCCGGAGCCGTCGGCGACGCCGTCGCCATCGATGTCAAAGGCGGAAAAGTCGGCGATGTAGGGCACCGACGTGCCGTCGGCAAGCTTCAGCTCGCCGACCGCGTAGGTCTGAGCGGCCGAAGTCACGTCGTTGCGCACCTGGCGCGCCAGCGCCAGGGCTTCGAAAGCCGCGAACTGAAAGGCGTTGGTGATCGCCACGCCGGCGCGAACGGTGCGAATCTGGCCGTCGCCGAGCTTGGATGCATTGTTGGATTTGGCGGTGGCGAGCTCGTCGTCGGCATCGTCCACGTCGATGGTCGGATCGGGGAAGAGACTCTCGATGTCGTAGATGTCGCTGCTGGTGTCCCCGCCGTCGGAATCGTCGCCGCCGGAATCGTCGCCATTCGAGCCTGAGTCATTCGTGGTGTCGGATCCGCCGGTTTCGTCGCCACTGGTGTCGATCGGCCCGCAGCCGCCCATCGCCAGTCCGATCGCCAGGCTGAAACCGGCCAGCCAGAGCGTATGACCAAGGTATCGACGCACACTCATCTCCTTTCGCCCAGTAGCAGCGACCTCGCGACGTCGCGACTCGCGGCCACCCGTTACTTGTCCGTGTTCGACGCGTTGCGTCGCTCTACATTGTCGCAGCGGACGCGCCTGGGACTGGATTTCCAGGGGAATCGTAGACGGAAAACGGCCAAAGTCGACCGCCGGCGTGGCTCGCAATCCCATAACATCCATTGAGAACGCACGTTACGAGGATTCGATTGCATGTGCCCGACGTTACGACACTTACTCGTGCGCGATCCCGACCTCCTGTTCTGCACGAGTTTTCGCCGACCGAGCGCTGACCGGCGCAGCGCCGACCGTAAGATACCACCGCATGTTCATGACCGAAGGCAGCTTCAGCCCGGTCGGCGAGACGTCTGAGCATCAGGCCGAATTACTGCACGCCGTTGAGCAGTACCTGGTTGCGCTGCGCGAAAACGGCCAGTTGTGCGGTGAGACCATCGTCGGCTGGGTGCGGGGTGTCTTGCGCGTTTCCGCGTACGCCGCGCGCCCGGATGCGCTGCGTCCGGAGGTGCACTGCGAAACGGCCTTGCGCTACCTGGGCAGCGCCCGCAAGCTCTGCCGTTGCGAGCCGCACTGGCGCATTCTCGACGACGCCGCCCGCCAGCCGCACGAGTTCGCGCACTGGCGCACCGAGCAATCGCTCTACCTGTATACGCACGCGTTCCTGGCCACGTCGGCCATCCGCGCCGGCAGCAGCGGCACGCCCATTCCGCCTTACCTGCTGCCGCTGGCCGACGGCCAACGGCGCGACCTGCACTACTGGGCCTCGGCCTACCGCCAGTACGAGCGCGTCTGGCTGGACAGCGGTGAGCTGGAGCTGCCCGCCTACCGACAGCTCTCCGACCCGCGCAGTGAACTGGCGCGGCGCGGCCGGCAGTTCTGCCAGTTGATCGAAACCGCGACGGAGGTGCCCACGTATTACTCGCTGGACTACTACCCGGACCGGGCCGACGCCGAACGCCTGGGCTGCTGCTGTGGCATAAGCCAATGCGAGGTCTGGCGTGATGCAGCACTTTACGCGGCGACCATCGGGGTAGACCTCGACGAATTCGTTTTCAGAGGCTTTGTCCGGATTGAGGA
>CAYOHG010000019.1:0-14346 GCA_964403685.1 uncultured Planctomycetales bacterium | reverse complement strand
GTTCAACGACCCCGCCATCATTCTCGCGGACGAACCCACCGGGAACCTCGATTCGCGGCAGTCGCTGGAAATCTGGCGCTTGATGCGGCGGATCACCGTCGAACAGGGCAAGACCATTCTGATGGTCACCCACGAAGCGGACGCGGCCGCGTTCGCCGACGACGTCATCATCATCAAGGACGGTCGCGCGGTGGGCGTGTTGCACCCGCACGGTTCCATGGACCCCAAGCTGGTGATCGAGGGTTACCGCGAGTTGGCGGGCTGACATGCACCGGGCCACGTTGCCGCACCGATCGTCCCTGCGAACATGGGCCTGGCTGGCACGGCTGGCGCTGAGCCACTGGCGCGCCCGGCCGGGACGTTCGCTCGGCGCTCTGCTGGCGATCACCATCGGCGTCGGGGCCGTGATCTGGGTGGCCTGCTGCTACGAGTCGATCCGCCAGAGCGTCTACCGCTGGTCCAGCGGCTACATCGGCAACGCGCATATCACGATCAACTCGCCGTTGGGGCGCTTCGATCAGCTCCCGCAGCGCATCGTCGCGCGGCTGCGCGAGCTGGACAACGTCCTGCGGGTGGTTCCTCAGCTTCAGCAACGTCTGCGGGCCGAGCCCTGGCCGGCCAGCGCGGAGCGCGACGGAAGGCCGCACAACGGCTGGAGCGACCAGATCCCGGAGGTCGACTTCATCGGCATTCTGCCGTCCGAGGAATTTGCCCTGCGCGCCTACCCGCTGGCGCCGGACGGCGGCCGCTGGCTGACCGACGACGACGGCCCGGTCTGCATGCTGGAAGCCGCTTTCGCGCAGCAGCTCGATCTCGCGCTGGGCGACAGCCTGCTGGTCTGGCCCGAGGCGGCGTCGCAGCCCTACCCCCTGCGGATTGTCGGGCTGATCGAGCGGCCGCGCATCGCGCGCTTTCAGAAACCAATCGCGCTGGTGCGGCTGGGCGTGCTTCAGGACGCCTGCAACAAGGGCGCCCTGATCACGTCGGTGGACGTGATGCTGTCCGAGGCTTCTCCTGAGAAGCTCCGCATGAGCGCCGCGCGGGTGCACCAGGCCGTGCGCAAGATCTCGCGCAACGCGATCATCCGCAGTGCCGAATCGCGCGTGCGGCAGGTCGAGCAGGCCCAGAACCAGCAACGCTTCGTACTGATGATGCTCAGCGGCGTCGCGATGCTCACGGCTCTGTTCATCATTCTCAGCACGCTCAGCATCGGCATGGTCGAGCGCGTCGGCCAGCTCGGCCTGATGCGCTGTGTGGGGCTGACCCGCGGCCAGTTGGCCGCCCTGATGCTTCTGGAGGTGCTGCCGCTGGGCATCATCGGAACGCTGCTGGGCGTGCCGCTGGGCCTGGGGCTGGCCGCCGTGACCGTCCAGCTCGTGCCCGAGTACGTCGGCGAATTCCCAGTGCGCTTGGCGGAGCTTGTCGCGGCCGCCCGCCGGGGCGCCTGGCCGCTCGCGCAGCACGTGTGGCAGGTCGCCAACCAGACCGGCATTGTGCTGGCCGTGCTTGCCGGCCTGCTGACCACGCTCCTGGGCGCACTGCTGCCGATCCTGGCGGTGCTGCGCGTGTCGCCCATGGAAGCGGCTCGACCGCGCGCCCGACGCAGCAGCGCCATCTGGCCGGTGGTGGTGGCGGCGGCGGGGCTGGGGCTGCTGGCGGCCCAGCACGTTGGCATCGTCTCGCGCGTCGAGCGTTCGATCTGGTTCCTCAAGGTGGCCGCCGCCGGGCTGGCGCTGCTGTACCTGGGATACGCGATGCTCGGTCCGCTGCTGGTGCATTGGGTCGGCCGGGCGGCGGTCGCGCTGGTGGCACGCACCATGGCCCTGCGCACCCGCCTGCTGCAAGTCCAGGTCGGCTACGCGGTCTGGCGCTCCGCGGGAATCTGCTGCGGGCTGATGGTTGGCCTGTCGCTTATCGTGGGTATCGTCGTTGTTAATCACAGCGTCACCGCCGGCTGGCAGTTCCCCAAGCAGTTCCCCGCAGCCTACGTCTGGAGCTTCGAGCAGATGCGCGGCAACGCGGCGGAGGTCGTGCGCGAAATCCCCGGCGTGGGCGAGTTCAGCGTCGCCAACGCAGTCAACGTACATGTCGAGGAACGACCGGTTTTCCTCGAACAGGCGATGCTGTCGGTCACCTGGTTTCTGGGCTGCGACCCGGATTCGTTCCTCTCGATCGGCAAGGTCGAGTTTCTTCAGGGCGATGAGGCCAGCGCCCGCGAGCTGCTCAAAAAAGGCGGGCATATCATCGTCGCCGACGATTTCGCCCGCTCGCGCAGCAAGACCGTCGGCGACAAGGTCAAGGTGATCCTGGGCAACCAGGTCCGTGAGTTCACCATCGCCGGCGTGATTCAATCACCCGCCATCGACATGGCCGCGGGCTACTTCCAGGCGCACACCGAGTATCACGTGGTCGCTTCGGGGTCCGTGATCGGCACCAACGACGACCTCAAACGGCTGTTTCACGTCGACGGCGTCCGGCTGGTGCTGCTCAATTTCGACCTGCCCGCCGAGCCGGTCCCCGCCGACTGGCCGCCGGCCCGCACCGGCACGAGCAGTGATCTGCCCGAGCCTTACTACGACTCGGCCACGCCGCTGGCCGTGCGCTGGCAGCGCTATCGCGAGGCCAGGGTGCTGTACGAGATTCGCGCGCGGCTGAACGCCACGACCGCCTTTGGTGGCACCATGAGCGAGCTGAAGGCCGAGATCGACCGCGAGCTCACGCGAATGACCAACATGGTGACGGCGGTCCCGAGCGTAGCCATGCTGGTGGCGGCGATTGGCGTCATCAACCTGATGACCGCCAACGTCGCGGCACGCACGCGGCAGATCGCCATTCTGCGCGCCGTCGGCGCGACCCGCGGGCTGGTGCTGCGGATGGTGATCGGCGAGGCGATCGTGCTCGGCGTGCTCGGCAGCGCGATGGGGCTGGCGCTGGGTGTGCACGTGGCTTGGAACCTCACCGGCCTGATGGACAACATGTGGGGCGTGCGCATCTCACTGGCGCTGCCGTGGGATTTCATCCTGCTGGCGTTCGCGCTGACGGTGGCGTTGTGCATATTGACCGGTCTGGCGCCGGCGCGCTACGCCGCCCGCACCAACATCGTCGACGCGCTGCACGTCTCCTGACGCGCTGCGCCCCGACGCGCGCTGATCGAATGGGAGGAAAAGAAACGTGCGCATCTTCGGCGTGCTGACGCTGGCGTGCCTGCTGCTGGTGGGGTGGGTTGCCTGGCGCCTGCTGGCATCCAGCGCCGGTTACCCGCACGCGGCGACAGCGGCCGCACCGCCGCTTTCCCAGGAGTCGCCCGCGCCGGCACCGGCCCGCGCGCACTCGTCGCCGGCTGACGTTTCGAAAACCCCCCAGACGCAGCCCTTACCATTTCTGGACGAGACAGCTCCTACGCAGTCAGTCGTACCGCCGCGGACCCACCAGAACCCTCTGGCAGGAGCTGCGGCATCAACGCCGACCGCCGCAGAGCCCGCGACGACGACCGCCGTACGGTGGGCCGACGAGGCTCGCCAGCAGCGCATCGCGGCGGAATGGAACCGCGTGCTGGCAACTCTGGATGAGCAGCCCGACCACCCCGCCGCGCTGCGTCGCGCGATCGAGCTGTCCGGGCAGATGCAGCGCTGGGCGGAGATGGTCGATTGGCAGCGCCGGCTGCTGGCCGTCGAGCCTGAGAACAATGCGCTGCGCTTCGACTACGCGGCTGCCTGCCTGCGGATCGGCCTGCACAGCGCCGCCAGCGGCGCGCTCGAAGAGCTCGTCGCGCGCCAGCCTGACAATCTCCGCGCCTGGCACAACCTGGCCGTCGCGCTGCGCGAACAGCGCCGGCTGAATGAAGCGCTGGCGGCCGCCACGCGCCTGCTCGAACTGACACCCGGGAACGTCGAAGCCCTGGCGGTCCGCGCCGAACTGCTGCTCGACCTGGGTGATCCCGCGGGCGCGTCCCGCGACCTGGGCGCCGCGCTGCACCTGGCGCCAAGCGACATCGGATTACGACTCAACCGGGCATTGGCCCTGAGGCAGCTTGGCGAGCCGGATGAATCGCTGGCCGAGCTGGAGCGCGTGCTCGAGGGGCAGCCGCGGAACCTGCTGGCGCTCAATCGCCTGGCCGCCTGGACGTGGGAACGCATCGCCCGCCGCCCGACGCCCGCTGGCGCCGACGCTGCGCGCGTCGCGGAGCTTTGCCGCCGGTCCCTGGCCATCGACGCGAACCAGCCGGAAGTGCGGACGCTGCTCGAGCAGGTGACCGCTTTGCGGCACCCCTGATTCGCCGGCCGCAGCGATGCGCGCGATCGAGAGGGCCGGCGCAGCGCGCTCAGTCGCGCCGGCCGAAATCCTCCAGCAATCGCAGCAGGTCCGCGACGTCGACGCATGCATCGCCGTTGAGATCGGCCAGCCGGTTGTAGCCGCCATCGTCCGCACACGCCGCGAACGCCACCAGCATCTGCGACAAGTCAGTCAGGTCCACGTCGTGATCGGCGTCGAGATCGCCGGCCAGTCCCGCGCGCACGGTAATCGTCTGGCCGGCCGCAAGGTCGTGCAGCAGCGTCTGCTTGCCGTCGGCCCAATCGATCCGCAGCTCGGCCACATTCGTGCTGGCCGCCAGGCCGAAGTGCAGCGACAACTCGCTCTGCGACAGGTAGGAGCAGCCGCCGTCCAGGTAGCGCACCTGCTCCACGCCGTCGGCAAGTACGGTGACGCGCGTGCCGAAACCGTCCGGCGCCAGCCCGCCGCGCCCACGGGTATCGAGGAAGATGCGCAGTGCGTGGCTCTGTTCGCCGCTGAGATTGTTGCGGAACAGCGCCACCGGCTCACCGTTGCCAAAGACCGCGAGGTCCTGATCGAGATCGTTGTCGAAATCAACATGCAGCAGGCCGCGGCCCTGGCCGCGATAGTCGATCCCGCTGGCCTGGGCCACTTCGACAAATGCGCCCGCGCCGTCGTTGAGGAACAACTGCGCGGGGTTGTCGTCCCAGTAGCTGCCGGCCCATCCGTTCGTGACGGCCAGGTCCTGCCACGCGTCGTGGTCCCAGTCCACCGCCGCCGTGCCCCAGGCCCAGTAGCATTCGCGCACGCCGGCGGCCGCGCCCACCTCGGCAAACGTGCCGTCACCCGAATTGATGTACAGCATGTTTCCGTACTCAAAGGTGGCGGGGCTGTAGATCGACGTGACGTACCAGTCCAGGCGCTGATCGCGGTTGAAGTCGCCGCTGGCTCCGCCCATGCCATTGTCGTCCAGGCCCAGACCGGCGGCGGCCGTCTCGTCGCGAAAGTTGCCGGCGCCGTCATTCACCAGGTACTTGCTGGTGCCGAAGTCACCCACCCAGAGCAACTCCGGAAAACGGTCGTCGGTCATGTCCACGAATCGCATCGACAGGCCGCGCACGGAAAGCAGCGCGCCCGGCAGCGCGGTCGCGGTTACATCCATAAACGTCCCGTCGCCTTCGTTGCGAAAAAGCCGGTTTCCGCCCGAGTTCTGCACCCACCCCGCGACCGCCAGGTCGAGATCGCCATCAAGGTCGTAATCTCCGAACGCCGCTCCGAAACCGTCCACAGCGGTCGACGACGTGCGGTTGACGCCCGCCAGCAGCGCGACCTCGCTGAAGCCGGTGCCGGCGTCGTTGTGGTACAGCCGGTGGGCGCTCGGCTGCGGCGCCGCCAGGGTTCCAAAGCTCGTGACGTATAGATCGAGCCAGCCGTCGTTGTCATAATCACCGACCGCGGCCCCGCTGCCGACGTGCGTCGCCGCCACGCCCCACGCCGCCGCCTGCTCGCTGAACGTGCCATCCCCCTGGTTGATGTAGAGCCGGTCCGGCTCGCTGCCGCCCATCGGAATAAAGAGGTCCTGCCAGCCGTCGCGATTGAAATCACCGCAGGCGCCGCCGGGCGTCATGAAGATCATTTGCGTTGCGCGGTTGGAGGCCTGTCGGGCGTCGATTCCCGCGGACTGGGCGTACGGCTCGAACGAAAGCGAACCCGCCTCCGCCGTGCAACCCGTAACGGCACAATAGAGCCACAGACGAGACCCGAGCGGGTGCCCCATGCGTCACCTGCGTTCTGTCGAACCGCACGAAACCGAACCTGCGCCAGAATCTTCAGCGGACGTGAAAAAGCTGCACACGACCATCGGCCGAGCGCAGGCCGGTAGGCCCAGGCACCGACCGGGAAACCGCACAACAGACCAGTTCGCTGCGGGACGGAATGCCCCGCGAACGCGAGCCGATCTCCAGATTACGCAACTCGCCGGTTGCTTGCAATGGAGAATCAGCCCGACTGCCGGCCCAGGAGCCGGCCGCCTGCGGACCGGAGGCAGCCCCACCACAGCAGTCCGACACCCAACAGGGGCATCCCGGACGCCCGCGCCTGAGGCCACGCCAGCAGCAGTGCCGCCAGCAGCCAGACGGGCAGCGCCAGCTTCCGTCCCAGGCAACGCGGACATTCCGCAGCGCCGGGAAGCAGCAAGGCCGCCACTCCCGGCGCACACAGCATGAGGTAGTGCGTCCACACCAACGGCGAAGCCAGCAGCATCAGCGCGCACCAGGCGCCGAACAGCGCCAGGTCCGCGCGGAGTCCGGCCGAGTCCGTGAAACCGACGAACGGCGGTCTCGCTCCGATCCCGCCTGCGGCCATTCCGGTGGCCAGCAGCGTCGTGCCCGCGAAGAAGGCCGCGATCAGCAGGTAGATCGCCAGGATCACCGGACGCGGCAGATCAGCCACGTTGACGCGCCACTCCGTCTCACCCTTGGCCGCATTCACCGGTGACAGCAGCCGCCGCAGCGTGATCGGCAATGCGACATTGGAGTAGTTGGCCTTGATCGGCTTTTCGGCCAGGATCGTTGCGCGAAACGAGTGCTTGGCGACGCCTTCCCGATAGAACTGGCGATGTGCCTCCAGCGTGGCACCCCACCCGAGGGTCGCCAGCGGCAGCCCGAGCCCCAGCAGCAGGCTGACCGCCAGAGCACCGGCAACGGCCCGCATTCGCCGCGTTAGCAGTAGATAGCCCAGCAGCAGCACGGGCAGCAGCTTGATCACGATGGCCAGCCCGAGCAAACCGCCGGCGAGCCACTCGCGCCGCCTCTGCAACGCCGCCCAAGTTGCCACGATCAGCAGCAGCAGGACGCTATTGAGGGCCCCCAGTGTCAGCGTCGAATGAACAAACGGCGCGATCAGCAGCGATGTGACCAGCAGCACGCGCTCGGCCCCCGCCCGGCCGATGCCGCTCAGGCACTCCCGCAGCAGCACAACGCTCGCCGCCAGCGACGCGAACGACAGGATCGTGAAGCCGACAATCGCCACGTTCAGCGGCATCAGGCTCCACGGCGTCATCAGAATGGTGAACGCCGGCAGGTAGTTGTGCACCCCCAGATCCGAGCGGATCTCGCCGGTGCTGCGCAGCGCCAGCGCGTTTTCCCAGAAATCGCGGAAGTCCGTCGAGCGCTCCGCCCGCCAGGCGACGTAGAGGCACATGCTTAGCACGTACACAAGCAGCATGGTCCAGGCCAGGCGCACGGCAACGCCGGCCCGCGACGGCGCGGGTTCGCCAGCCGCGGGCGAACGCTCGGGCGGATTGTCGTGCGGCGCCGTCGTCATCGCCGCCCCCGCCGTCCCCGGGCAACCCACCAGTACAACCGCACCAGATGCCGCAGATAGCGCCCCTGCTCCGCCAGCGTCAGCTTGGTGCGGCCGGCCTTGCGATCCACAAACGTGATCGGCACCTCGACCACATTTCGCCAGCCGTGCCGCACAATCAGCTCCAGCGCAATCTTGTAGCCAATCGGCCGCAGACCCTCCAACTGCACGGCGCCGCGCCGCACGCAGAAGTACCCCGCTACCATGTCACGCACCGGCGTAAGCGGTCGGGCCAGTTGCCGGCCGAACCAACTGATGAACCGGCGGTGCGCCGGCCAGTGCAGGTCGACCTTTCCGCCGGCCACGAAACGACTGCCGATCGCCATGTCCACCGCCGGATCGGCCATCGCATTCAGCAGCGCCGGGATCCGCTCGGGCGGGTGTGACAGGTCCGCGTCCATCACCACGCACAGCGCGCCGCGGGCTTCGAGCAGCCCGCGCATCACCGCGCTGGCCAGCCCGCGCTCCCTTCGCCGGACGACGCAGCGAACCGGCCAGCCGCGCCGCGCCAGCTCGTCCGCCAGCGCCGCGGTTCCATCGGGCGAGGCGTCGTCCACGAGCAACAGCTCGCACTCGCGCGGGTCCACCGCGGCGAACACGCGCTCGGCCAGGCTCTCCAGATTCTCGCGCTCGTTGAAGGTGGGCACGACGATCGAGACTTGCACCGCGTCGGCCGCCATGGTGAGCCGATTCCTACGCGCGAACGCTCGCGGATTCAAGGCGGCGCTTCGGCGAATACCGGGCCCGCACCGGCCGCTATCATGCCTGCGGCCGCGCCCGGTCGGCGCAGCCCCGGTCGGAGCCAATCGCCATGCTGTCGGAACGCCGTTGGTCGCTGATTCGAATCGCCGCCCTCGCGCTCGCCGGCGCCGCGGCGCTGGGCGTGCTTCCCGCCCTCGGCGCTGAAGACCCGACTTCGCAGCCGATGGCCGCGGCAACCACGCAGCCCTTGTCCGACCTTCCGCCGCCGATTCCCGGCTACATCCTCTTCTGGCACGACGAATTCGACGGACCTGAGCTCGACGCGACCAAGTGGAAACCCTGGGCGCTGGGCAAGCGGCGGGACGCGATCAACGTGCCCGAAGCGATCCGCTTGGACGGCGAAGGCCACCTCGTGCTGACGACCCGCCGCGTCCAGGCCGCCGACGGAAGTACCGAATACCACACCGGCGGCGTCTGGACCTCGGGGCTATACGAGCCTTGCTTCGGATATCTCGAGGCACGCATGGAAGTGCAGCAGCGCGGTGGGCACTGGTGCGCCTTCTGGCTGAACTGCAACGGCATGGGCAAACCCGTGGGCGATCCAGCCAACGCCGGCGTCGAGATGGATATCATGGAATTCCACCACAAGCTCGACGCCGGCCGGCGCGTCCAGCAGACCCTGCACTGGGACGGCTACGGCGCCGACCACAAGTCGCGCGGGCACACCCCACTCGTGCAGGGCATTACTACGGGCTTCCACACCTATGGTTTGCTCTGGACCCGTGATGAATACGTCTTCTTCGTCGACGGCGTTGAGACCTGGCGCGTCCGCGCCAAGGACGGCGGAGCCATCTCCCACCGCCCCGAGCACATCATTCTCAGCCTCGAAGTGGGAGACTGGGCCGGTCCGATCGACAAGACCGAGCTGCCCGATTCCATTCGCGTGGACTGGGTCCGCGTCTGGCAAAAACTCGAGTAGCGCGACCGGGCCACTCAGCCCGCGCAACTCGTGCCGAACCGGATCAACAGGCGCGAGAGATCGTCCAGATCGACGTCGTCATCGTTATCCAGATCGCCGTCATCCGGATCGACGCCGCCAGCCGCGCCGAAATTCGCCAGTAGTGCCGACAGGTCCTTCAGGTCGACCGCGCCATCGCCATTGAGATCCTCAGGACATGCAGCTCGCTCGAATGCCCCGATCTCGAGCGCGTCACCCACGACCGTGCGACTCGCCGACTGCTGGTGCTCGACATACTGCGAGGTCACGTCGTAATCGGGCAAGGCATCCGCGTTGAGCGGCCCGCTGCCATCGATGCAGTCCGAATCGGACGCCAGGTGAAAATCCTGCCCGGCTTCATCGACAAAGCCCGGAGCGGATCCCAGCACACTGCTCCCGTCGTCGTGGATCGTGCCCAGCAGCGAGCCGTGCGATCCGACCCAGCCGGGCTTGAACCAGTTATGGCTCAGGTCGAGCACGCCGGTCGCATCCAGCATGGCCAGCGTGTCGCCCGCCAGCGTCACGTAGACGATGTTGTTGCGGGCGTCGCAGTTCTCGTCGTTCGTTGACAGCCGCATCCAGGTCGTGCGATCGGAGCGCGTCGATACGCACGTGTTGTTGTACAGGTAGAGCGTGCCCTTGCGATACCAGCTCGTCGAGCCGCTGTCGCCGCCGTAGTGAATGAGCTGGCGGTTCCCGGCGCCATCCGGCTCGATCAGGATGTTGCCATACACAAACGTGCTGCCGTACGCCGGGTCGTTGCGGATCAGCACGCTGTCCTCGGCATCGACCAGATCAAGCTGGCGATTGCCGCTTTCGATCCAGTTGCAGCGCACCACCAGGCCGGCTGAGCGGTCTTTCAGGTTGTTGCCGTCCGCCCCCGGTGTCAGCGGGCCGAACCGGTTGAACTGATATGTGATGCCAATCGCCGCCGTGTACGTATTGTGCTCATACAGGCTGCCGGCGTTGCCGTTCGAGTGGATGTAGTTGCCCTCGATCAGGATCGCGCGTGAAACGGTAGTTCCGGAAGAAGCCACGAACAGTCCGTTGCCGCAATCGTGCAGCACGCAGTTGCGAATCGTGACGTGTTCGCCCTTCTCGACGTAGATCGCGGCCGCGTTGTTCGGGTACGCCTGCGTCGCGCCGGCATCATCGACAAACGTGGCCGGCGGTCGCGCCCCGCGAATCTCCAGGTTCTCGATGGTGATGTAATTCGGCATGATGTCGGGCGGGTTGCTTGATCCGCCGACCTTCACCACGCCGCGACCTTCCGACCAGAAATCCAGCGCGAGGCGCGTCACGGCCCCAGCGCCCTCGATCACCGGCCGCTCGCCGTTCGGTCCGAGGACACCCTGTATCAACACGGGCGCCGCTTCGCTGCCGGCCGCCGCAATCACCCACTTCTCGGCATAGGGGCTGGCGCGCCAGTGAATGCGAACCGTGTCGCCGGCCTGGAGTGATTCCCACGGCACGGCCCCGACGCTGGCGTAAGGCTCGCCCGGTCCGACGTCGTACTCGGTTGCCAGGGCGCTCGGCGCAGTACACCACGCCGCGCAGCAGGCGAGGAGTGCGCGCGAAGGAAGCGCCCGGAATGATCGCGAACACGCCGGCCGCGTCCCGCGGACTGGCAGGTTGTTCGCAGCGTTTGCGGGACCGCTTCGTGTGTGCGATACGTGACGAATGCCCTCCATGGCTTTGGCTCCTTCCGGCTGGTCCGCCATTACCAGCGTACGCATCCGTGCGTCGAAGGGCGCGCTCATTTCGCGCGCAATCTCGCAAGTTTGCGTTGACCCGGATGCCAGCCGGTGTTAGGATTCTGTTCGGACCGGCGAGCCCCTTCGCCGCAGTTGGCCGGGCCAGCGTGAACCGCAACCGATCCCGTTCAGGAGAACGATCATGAGCGACTGCGCACGCACGATTCGTCAGTCCCTGGAGACCCTTCTGAACGAGACATTCGGCGGTGTCCCAGAGAATCAATCGACCTTTTTCGCCGATTCCGGGCCTGAAGGATGCCTGTTGGGAGTGCTGTCGGCGCTGCCCGCCGAACGAGCCCGCCGCACCCCGGCGCCTGGGCGCCGGTCGATCGCCCAGCACGCGCGGCACGTGCGGTTTCATCTCGAAGTGATCGAGCGGCTCTTTCGCGGCGTGACGGGTGAGAACAACTGGGATGAAAGCTGGAGCGTCGATGCCAGCAGTGACACGGCCTGGAAACGCGAGGTCGAGGCGCTGCGGTCCGCGTTTCTGGTGGTCCGTAGCGCCTTGGCCGAGCTCGACTGGCAACCGCTGACGCTGTCGGCGGCGATCGGCGCCATCGCCCACGGCGCCTATCACCTCGGCGCTATCCGCCAGATGCTGCGCGCCGCGAGCTCCTGAAAGGAGATTCCGGTTCACCGGCGGGGCGCCGCCATTCGGGCGGTTCCGCGTTCGAAGCGCTCCAGGTGCCGGCGCCGTGCCGCGTCGACGTCCGCAGGTTCGGTCGATTCGAGTGCCCCCGGCGCGTATGATCCGCGACCGCGGCCAACAACCACCGCGGAGAAATCGCGATGCCGTCCTGTGAATCCGCGCCCAACGACGCCGTACGGCTCGAACGTCTCACTCCCATGCTCGCCGTCCGCGACCTCCTGCGGACGATCGAGCGGTACACGAACAAGCTCGGCTTTCAGGTCGGCGACACGTTCGGCGATCCGCCCGTCTGGTGCAGCCTGCATCGCGGAGCAGTACAGCTCTTCTTCAACCAGCCGCCGGTCCGCGCGTTTCCGGCGGAGTGGCCGGGACATGTGCCGGCGGTCGGTCACCCTCCGTACCCGCAACCCTCGCCCACCAACCCGACGCAGCAGCTTCGCTCCCTGCACGTTTTCTACCTGCACACCAATGATCTGCCCGGGCTGCACGCCGAGTTGGTGCGGCGCGGAGCCGACCCGACCGGCATGCGCGTCACGGTCTACGGCATGAGAGAGTTCGAGCTGCGCGACCCCGACGGCTATTGGCTCTGGTTCGGTCAAGACACGGATGAACCGCCGACCGTGACGGGATGACGCGCACGGCGGCTCCGCGTTGCGGCGTGTCGACCGCGTTACAATCACGGCCTCAGCGCCACTCACGGAGCATCCGCCATGAACTCATTGGTCGTCACCGGGCTGATCCTCGCACAACTGACCGCGATGTCCGCGGGGGCGCAGGAGCCCACCTCGCAGCCCGGGTCGAGCGCTTCCTCGCAGTCCGCATCCCAGCCAGAGGCGGGACTGCCGGTGTCCCTGGCGGGCGTCTCCGATGAGGGCGTCTTCTACGTCTACAAGAACGAAGACCGCATCGTCACCAGCCGCTTCAAATGGGAGCCCAGCGGGCGCTTCGAAGCCGAGAACACGCTCGCGATGGCCGGACAATCCGTTCGTTTCGCGTTCACGTTCTGGCCGGATGCTGACGGCCGCTTCGCGCGCATCGATATCGAACAACCTCAGGGTCCCGCATCGATCGAGCGCGACGGCACGACCGCCCGCATCGTCTTCAAGGACAAGAAGACGCCAATCACCTTCAAGCCCGACACGATTCTGTTTGAGAACTTCACGCCCGCCTTCATGACGCTGGCCGTCAAGCGCTACGACCGCGCCGCGGGCGGCAAGCAGAAGTTCCCGGTCTTTGTGGTCGGCTCGGTCGTGGTCGATGCGTCGCTGGAGTACAAGGACACCGTCGAGCGCGCCGTCGGCGATCGTGACCTGAAGTTCGACCGCTTCACCTACTACTTTCCGGGCGTCGACATCATCGTCTGGGCTGATGCGGAGGCGAAGGTTTACCTCGCCGACGTACCGCAGCAACGCGCCGCCTATGTCCGCGCTGGTTTCGAATCGCTGCGGCACGAACCCGTCAGCGACCCGCTTCTGTCGCAGCCCGTGTTCGAAGTAGCTGAGCAGCGCGGCACGGACATCCCCATGCGCGATGGCTTGAAGCTCTCGACCGATCTCTACCTGCCCAAGACCGACCAGAAAGTGCCCGTCATTCTGACACGCACGCCTTACAAAAAGGAAATGTCCGAGCTTGAGGGCCGCTTCTACGCCCGGCGCGGATATGCCGTCGCCATCCAGGACGTCCGCGGACGCTTCGCCTCGCCCGGCGAATGGGAACCCTTCGTCAACGAGAAAGAGGACGGCTACGACACGATCGAATGGCTCGCCGCCCAGCCCTGGTGCACCGGCAAGGTCGGCATGATCGGCGGCTCCTACCTCGGCTGGGTGCAGTGGTGGGCCGCCAGCCAGAACCCGCCCCACCTCGCCTGCATCATCCCCAACGTCGCGCCGCCGGATCCGTTTTTCAACTTCCCCTACGAGTACGGCGTGTTTTTCATCTGGGGCGGCATCTGGTGGGCCGACATCGTCGAGCAAAACGCCACTGGAGATCTCTCGGGCGTCGCCATCAGCAACATCATGGACAAGAAGCTCGGCAAGCTGCTGACTGACCTTCCGGTGATCGAGGCCGACAAAAAGGTGCTCGGCCGCGAGAGCAAATACTGGCGCAAGTGGATCGAACACAACACCGCCGACGACTACTGGGCGCGGGCCAGCTTCCTTGATTCGCTCAGGAACGTGCGCATCCCCGTCTTTCATCAGTCCGGCTGGTTCGACGGCGACGGCATCGGTTCGAAGCTCAATTACGCCGCGATGAAATCGCACGGACACCCGAATCAGAAGCTGATCCTCGGACCGTGGGGGCACCAGGTCGAGGCCTCGCGCGCCATCGGCGATTGGGACTTCGGCCCGCAGGCCGCAATCGATCTGCCGCGCGAATACCTGCGTTGGTTTGATCGCTGGCTCAAGGGCATCGACAACGGCATCGACCACGAGCCGCTGATCCGCATCTTCGCGATGGAGTCCAACGTCTGGCTCACGGGCGACGCTTACCCGCTCCCGGAAACGCAGTTCGAGAAGTGGTACGTCACCAGCGCCGGCTCGGCCAATACGTAGAAGGGGGATGGCAAGCTCACCCGCGACCCGCCCCCCGCCGACGGCCCGCCCGACAAG
>CAYOHG010000018.1:9243-14986 GCA_964403685.1 uncultured Planctomycetales bacterium | reverse complement strand
CCCGTCCGGCGGCAGTCTGTCGATGAACGCGGGCACAAGCCGCTCCGCCGAGTCGGGCCATTCGCCGTGCTTCTGAAAATACATGCGTAGTGCCAGCAGCAGTTGAAACGCACCGCGGGTCGATTCGCGGCGGGCTTCGACGAGGCGGATTGCCCCGGCTGGAATAAGGTCACCGGCGTGCCAGATCTGCGTGTAGGGATGCTGGCCGGCGATGCGAGCCAGCTCTTCGCGGTGGGCGGCGAGCGTCGCCAGTGCCGCGGGCAGCGGCAGCTTCGAAAACAAGCGCGAGCAGGCGCGCAGACGTTCACCAACGGCGATGGCGGACTCCAAAGGGGTGCGCAGCAGGCGCTCGCGATACGCCGCGGCCGCGGGATTGCCCCCGGAGTGCGGCGCCTCCGCATCGATTTCGCCGCTCTCGACGAATTGCAGCAGCACGTCGCGACCGTCGAGCGCTTCGCCCACGGACGGCTGACTCTGCGGGTCTCGCGCCCACGCGTAGTTCATCTCGAGGTCGTCCAGGAACGACAGCGCGGCGATGCGGGCCGCGAGGTCGGCGTCGCATGGGTCCGGTATTGCGCGGACGCGCGCTTCGATGACCGGCTCGGCGAGAGTTGGGAACGTGCGGACGGTGAAGGCCAGCAGCTGCTCGTCCGCCATTTCGCGAAACGCCGCTCCGTTGAGGCACACGAAGTAATCGGTCGAGGTGTACATCTGTGCGCCGAGCTGCGCGATGCGGTCGTTCCACTCGAAGGCTTCGTCCCACGCGCCTCGGATGGCGGCTTCGTTGGCACGTACGCGTGCACACTTGACCAGCCCGCGCAGCTCTGCGATCCAGTACACGTGTGTGCACAGGGCCAGGCGCGTGCCATCTTCGTCGAAGGGCGCCACCAGCCGGGACCGCTGACCGCCGCGGCGCAGCGCGTCGAGGGCCGGCTCGTTGGCCGCCAGCCAGGCGCGAATCGCGTCCCGGTAAGCATCCGGCCAGTCTGGACGCACGCCCAGCGCGTAGTCATTCGTGCTCACCCAGGAAAACGCGTCATAAACGTCATCCGCCGCATTCGGTGGGACAGCATCCAACGGCGAGCGCGCCCGCTTGAACGCCTCGCGAACCAGCGGCCAGGCGTTCTGTTCGTCTGGTATCGCCAGCAATCGGTTTACGTGCGCGACGCGCTGCTCGGGCGGGATGCCACGCGGGTCGGACACGGGCGCAGAGTCCTGGGCGAGCGCGGGAAGACCGGTAAGTACGAGCAAATGGAGCAGGACGATCGCCGCTCGCACGAAATGGCTCCTGGATCTCTCGCTCGCCACTTACACGGCGACCTCCGCCCTGCCATACCCGCGCGCCAAACGGAATTCCATCCAGGCCCGGCGGTCATTCCCGCCTGACCATCGTAGCGAGCTGGCGAACTACGCGCAAGCGCAGCGGCGCGATGGTGCGCCACGGAAGCCAGCACGGGCGGGACGCCTCGTACCGCCCGTCCGCCAGCGGACGAGACGCGCGCGTCATCCCAGCCCGGAGTATCATGCGCGCCCGACTTTCAGACACTCAAGGATGGGACCGATGGCCAGGAAACGCACAGCACCGGGCGCCGCCGCCACAGGCAAGCCGCGCCGCGACCGCAGCGCCGCCGCCAACCGCATTTCGAGGCTCGCGCAGCAGGTGATCGGGCTGGTCCACCAGCACGAAGACCCGTACGTCGACATCCCCTCGCGGACGCTCTCGAACGTGCAGTTCAACGAGCGCAAGCGCATCATCGAGATGCTCGACGGCACGCAGCGGCGCTTCTTTTTCAGCCTGCTGGGCCGCCGCGGGGGCGAGGGCAGCCAGGCCAAGAAGTTCATGCAGACTTTCAAGATCGCCGAGAAGTGCAAGACGCTGATCGACGAGAACATCACCACCAGCCTGCGCGAGGTGTTCTACAGCCTGAAGGTGCCGGTGCGTGACAGCAAGGAGCTGATCTTTTTCGAGCAGGAGGAGAGCGACCCGATCATCGAGGACGTCGAGGTCGCGGTCGAATCGCTGCGCGAGGAGCTGGGCATTCACGCCGAGCCCAAGGGCGCCATGGTCGGCCCGATGACGATCATCGACAGCGGCGACACGATCGACCTGACGGCGATGGGCTCGGGCGGCTGGCAGGTGCCGAGCGTGGTCGAGCCCGACGTGATCCAGTTCAAACAGCACAGCGCCAGCTTCATCCTGCTGGTCGAGAAAGGCACGCAGTGGAACCGCTTCAACCAGGATCGCTTCTGGGAGAAGCACAACTGCCTGCTGATTCACGGCGGCGGGCAGCCGCCGCGCGGCGTGCGACGGCTGATGTACCGCATGCACGCGGAGCTGAAGCTGCCGGTGTTTGTGCTGGTCGATAACGACCCCTGGGGCTACTACATCTACAGCGTCGTCAAGCAGGGCTCGATCAACCTGGCGTTCGAGAGCCAGCGGATGGCGATCCCGGCGGCGCGGTTCATCGGCATGAGCAGCTACGACGGCGACCGCTTCGACATCCCTGCGCACATCCCGATGCCGCTGAAGGACGAGGACACGCGGCGGGCGAAAGAAATCCTCGAATACCCCTGGTTCCAGAGCAAGCCCTGGCAGAAGGAGATCAAGCACATGCTGTCGCTGGGGGTGAAGCTGGAGCTGGAAGTGTTCGCCAGCAAGGGCGACTTCCGCTACATCACGCGCGAGTACCTGCCGGCGAAGCTGAAGGCCAAGGAGTGGCTGGATTGAGGCGCTAACCGGCACCTCGCGGACAAAGCGCGTCCGGAAGGCGTGGACCATCGAATCGGCTCGCCGTCGATGGACCTTGTGCCGGCAATCCGCGAGGGATGCGAGGCAGGGTCCCGTCCTTTCGAGGAGCCAGGCGAGCGGACTACAGTCGCCTGCCGAAGCGGTACCGCAATCCCGACCCCAGGCAGCCCGAGCACGGCATGATGCTCCACTTCAGGGTGCGTGCTTCGAGCCATCTTCCGGTGAAAAAAGCCATGTACCCGGATTCCGCCGGTGACCTGCCCGAAGGATTCGTCATCGAAACTGAGGTGTGCGGCTCGCTCGCGTTACGCCAGCTTCAGGACCGCCTCGTCGATTTCCTCGCCGCGGGCCTCGGCGAAGGAGCGCACGTGGCTCACCAGCGTGAAGCCGCATTTCTCGAGTACACGCAACGACGCAACGTTATCGCGCGCGGCCCGGCCGTAAAGCGGGCGAGTCGCATCGTCGGTCAGAAACATCCGCAGCGCCGCCGTCGCGATCCCGCGGCCCCAGTAAGCCCGGCCCAGCCAGTAGGTCACCTCGCGCGTCTCGACCGTGAAGGGCGTCATCGGCGGACGCAGGAAGCTGGCGACGTGGCCGGCGATCTCCGCCGGTAAGCCGGAGCGCTCCAGCAGGATGGTGCGCTTGATGATGGTCGGGTCGGCCAGGATGCGAATCCAGCGGGCGTCGAACGCCGCCCGCTCGGGCGGCAGCTTGGACGAGAATGCCGCCATCTCCTGGCCGGCCGGTTCGGATTGATGGCGGAAGAACGCGGGGATATCGCTGCCCACGCACTCGCGAATGCGGATGCGCGGGGGTTCCCGCCCATCCGCGAGGCGTGCGCCAGGGGACTCCGATTGGGTCACGGCGTTCTCTCCGTGTCCGACGTCGCCGCACTCACCCGCAGGCGGTGCCGAATGCGATCAGCAGTTCCGACAGGTCGTCCAGATCGATGTCGCCGTCGCCGTCGAGATCACCCTGGTCAAACGTCGCCCCGCCGGGGAGGCCGAAGTTCGCCAGCAGGACCGACAGGTCGCCCAGGTCGATGAACCCGTTGAAATCGAGATCCGCCGGGCAGGCGTTGACGCCGACGTTCTCCATCAGCACAACCTCGTCGGCCAGCTCGTCGATCAGGGCCAGGTCGAGGTCGCCGTCGTTGTCCGAATCGAACATCAGCGAGCAGGAGGCGGCCTGCGCCGCGTCGAATTCCTGATCGAAGAGGAAGCCGCCCAGCCCATTGTTCTCGAATAACCGCCAATCGCCGTTGTAGCTGGCGGAGACCCAGTCGAGGTCTCCGTCGCCGTCGAGATCACCCAGATCGGTCGCCAGGGCGAACGGATCGGTCGGATAGGTCTGCGCGGCGCCCAGGCCGCCGGTCCCGTTTCCAAACAGAAACGCGCCGTTGTTGCTGGAGGAGTTGATGCTGCTGACGTCTTCGTGCCCGTCACCATTCACATCCCCGCAGACCACCATCCAGACTTGCCCGCCGCAAAGCGTTGAAGAAGCGACCGTGAAGGTCCCGTCGCCATCTCCGGTGTTGATGACAATGCGCTGCGACGTCTTGGCGCCGACGGCGAGGTCGAGAATGCCGTCCTCGTCGAAATCAGCGGCCGCGACCGCCCACTCGCCCGCCCCGCCGCTGTCGAAAAACGTCGCCGACCCGAAGACGCCCGTCCCGTCGTTTCGCGTGATCGAGCAGGTGTTGCCGCCGTTGTTGGTGTTGACGACGTCGGTATCGCCGTCGCCGTCGGCATCCAGCACACAGATTCCGCGCGGCGTGTTGCCGACCGTGACAAGCTGCTGCGGCGCGAAGGTGCCGTCGCCGTTGCCCAGCAGGATCGAGACGTTGGGCGACGTGGTGTTCGCCACGCACACGTCGACGATTCCGTCGCGGTTGAAATCCGACGGCTCCGACGGGCTGGGCGTCTGCCCGGTCGGGAAAGTGGGCACCAGGAAATCGTGAAACAGCCCGCTGCCATCGGCGCGGTTCAGGAAGACGCGCAGGTCGCTGGTGTCCTCGTTGACGATCGTTACGTCGAGCCAGCCGTCGCCGTCGAGATCCGAAGCAAACCCGCCGTAGGCCCGTGACGTCTGGTTCGGCAGCGTGCGGGTGGACAATCGGTCGATCTCGACGAAATCGAGCGATGCCGGCCGGGCGCGCGTCCAGAACTGCCAGGAGTATCCCTCGGGACGCAGGCTGCTGCCATCGGCGGCCTTCAAACCGTGAGAGAGGATCACCATGACCGATTCGCCGGCCGAGAACGGGCGGGCCGGGTCGAGGGTGACGCGCTGATCGCCGTTGGAGAACGAGATCGTCCCGGTGGCCGTTCCGCTCCAGCGGCCGAACGCCCAGAAGCTTCCGTTCGGAACGAACGTCGTGCGATCGACCGGACGGTCGAAATCGACCACGATCGGTGCGGCCGGCGACGCGGTCAGCGCGCGCGGCGCCGGCGTAACCGAGACGACCGCAAGCTCCGCCCAAGCCAGACCCGCGTGCGCCATCGAAAGCAGCACGACCATCGCGCGCAACACTCCCAGCCGCATGATTCGCCCTCCGATTCAGTCAGCGCAACGAGTCGATTCAGAAGCAGACGGCAGCGTCCGCCGCGCTACGAGTCTAACCTCCCCGCGTCGCGCGGCCAACGTAGAATTCCCTCGGGACCGGTCGCGGGCCCTTGGCGGCGGCTCGTTTCGTTGGAGTGTGGAGCATGGATACGCGGCTCATCGTCGGCTGCATGAGCGGCACCAGCCTGGACGCGATCGACGCGGCCCTGGTTGGCGTCGACGGCCGCGGGCTGAGCCTGCGCGCGACACCGCTACGCTTCGCCAGCCGTCCGCTGGGAGAGCTGAGCAAACGGCTACGGGCCGCGGCGCAGCAGGTGTCGATCGGCGCCGGCGCGCTGGCGGAGCTGTCGGCCGAATTCTCGCGGCTGCACGTTGGGCCGATCCGCGCGGTGCTCGCCGGGGCACCCGCCCCGACCGAGCGTGCCCGCCGCG
>CAYOHG010000018.1:0-9233 GCA_964403685.1 uncultured Planctomycetales bacterium | reverse complement strand
GCTCGCCGGCGAGCGCGCCAATCTGGTCGTCGTACACGGACAGACGATCTACCACCGGCCGCCAACGAGCTGGCAACTCCTGACGCCAGCTCTGATCGCGCGCGAAACCGCCGTTCCCGTACTGTTCAACCTGCGGGCGGCGGACCTGGCCGCCGGCGGGCAGGGTGCCCCGATCACGCCGCTGGCCGACTACGTGCTGTTCGGTCACGCCTTGGAGTCGCGGGCGATCGTCAATCTGGGCGGGTTTGCCAACTATTCGTGGCTGCCAGCCATTCACGCCGACGCGCCGGCGGACGATCCGCCTCGCATCCGCGGGGCCGATGTGTGCGCCTGCAACCAGCTTCTGGATGGCCTGGCACGCCGAAGTTTGAACCAGCCGTTCGATGACAACGGCCGGGTCGCCGCCAGCGGCCACGTGCTGCCAGCGCTGCGCAGTCTCATTGTCGAGCAGTTGCGTGGACCCGCCCGCGCGGGCCGCTCGCTCGGCAGCTTCGACGAACCGCACGCGTGGCTCGACTCGATCGCCGCGCGAGGCGCACCGGCGGACGTGCTGGCCAGCGCGTGCGACGCGGTCGCAACGGTCGTCGCGGCGGCGATCCCGCCGTGCGAACGGGTGTTGCTCGCAGGCGGCGGCGCCCACAATGCCAGCCTGCTCGCCGCGCTCAAACAGCGCGCCGCCGCGCCGCTGAGCAGCACCGACGAAGTCGGCGTGCCGGCGGCGCAGCGCGAAGCGATCGAGATGGCGGTGCTGGGCGCGCTGTGTCAGGATCGCATCCCGATCACGCTGCCGCAGATCACCGGCTGCGGCCGGCCGGCGCCGGTTGCGGGCGAGTGGGCGTTCCCCTGAGCCAACCCAGCGGCGACGCCCGCATCAGCGCAGTCGCGCCTCAAGCCGTATCAGCGTCAGCCGATCGCAGTCTTCGACGGTCTTCGGCCCAATTCGCTGAAAGTCGGGCCATTGGTTGTTCTGGAAATCCACCACGACCCAGTCGCCGTTCTTCTCGCACAGCACCCAGTGCACGTAGCCGGCCGGGCCGCCCTGCGGATGCACGCCGTACTCGGCCAGCAGCGCGTAATCCGTTTCCGCCGGCGACGCGCGCAGCCGCGCTTGAAGGCCGCGGGCCAGGTCCCACAGCCGCTTCTGCTCGTTGCTGCTGGGGGCGATTTCGAACGCCAGTTCGCGCGGATCGAACCGCACCGACCCGCCGAACTCCTTGCGAATCGAGTCGGCCAGCCGCCGGCCGCTTTCGGCATCGGTCGTCGGGCCGACGCGCGTCGCGAACACGCTGGTGGACGCTTTTTCCACGGCCGCGATGAAGCGGGCGCGGCGCTGCTCCATCCGGGCGACCTCGGCGTCGTCCGGCGTGCCCGAGCGCTGCGCCCAGCGCTGCGCGAACTTGCCGCCTTTGGCCGCGCCCGGCTTGAGGCCGAGGTGCGGTTTGAGGCGCTCGGCGAGCAGCAACGTGCAGCCCATCGGGTCGGGGTCGCGGGCCGCCGTGCGGCGAAAGTCCTTGTCCGCGGGCGTCTGTCGATCCACCAGCACCGCACCGCCCTGCTTGTCGACGATCACGAAGCGCACTTCGCTGGGTCCGGTCGCCGGGGTGCCGAGGTATTCCGCGTACAGCGCGTAGTCCGTTGGGAGTTTGGCGGCGTGGACGAACGGCCCGAACTGAGAAGCGCTGTCGGGCCAATCGGTGCCGGCCGGAGGCACGAAGGCAGCATCGGCGGTTTCGAGCCGGTTCATGCCGTAGCCCTCGAGCACCAGGCCAATGACATCGGCGACCAGCGCGTCCGGTTTCTCGAGCACGCGCGCGGGGTAGATGGTCAGAGACGCCTGCGGTCCGGCCTGGTGAAACGCTTCGAGGCGTGCACGCTGGGCCTCGTCCAGGACCGGCTGCGACTGGGCCATCGCACTGGGTGCGCTACAGCCGGTCGCCAGCAGGCAGCCGGTCACCAGCAGACACCCGCCCAGCAACATTCGAATTCGGCTCATGAGATGCCTCCTGCGCGGGCGAGTCGTCGACCCGCTCCGCGGATGAAAGTCAGCACACACTTACATTTTCTCCATAAGGGGAGCGACCTGCGCAGCTCGTTGCCTGGCCGGGTGTTCATGCGGGCGGCGCCCCTTCCAGCAGATGGTGGCCGGCCTCCGCAAGCAGCGCTTGCCGCTGCGCGCCGGTCAGCAGACCCAGTTCGCGGCCGATGTTGGCCACCGTGCCCAACCCGATGACCGCCCAGGCCGCCAGCTCGATCGAAACCGCCTCGCGCGCCGGACCCGCATTCACATTCGCGCGGCCTCGGATCGCGGCGTTCGTTTGCGCACCGGCCTGGTTCGTCGCCATTCGGTGCGTCGCGATCTGCGCGGCGAGGAAGCGGTGAAAGCGGGCAAAGACGCGCCGCAGCGCGTCGCGAATGTCGGCATCGTCGGTCTCGGCCAGCCCGGTGAACAGAATCCGATAGTGCCCGAATTCACCGTGATGCAGCGTCTCAAAGGCCAGCAACCGGCGGGCGCCGGAGGGTAGCACAGGCGCAACGTGGGCCCCGCGTCGCGAGCGCGAACCGCGGCGCTCAACGCGTTGCAGGTCGTCCGGCGGGTCGCCGCCTGGCGCGCCGTCCCCGTCTTTGGCGAGCACATCGGGCAGCAAACTCTCGCCCGCGCGGCCGGGTTCTTGCAGGAGGTTGAGCCACGTCCGCTCCGAGAATTCGTACACGAAGTCGATAGCGGCCAGGAACATGGCCTTCTTGTCGGGCCAGAGCCGGTAGAGGATGTTCTCCTGCACGCCGCAGCGCTGCGCAAGCTGGGCGGTCGTTGCCCGGCGGTAGCCCAGCTCGCTGAAGGCGCGGGCCACGACCGGCAAGAGGGCCTGGCGCTTTTCACGAATCTGGCTGGTCCGCGGCATCAGCCAACTTCCCTGCCGCGGCCGCTTTCGCCCGACACGGGAGTCGCGGCCGGCCCTGGTAAAGTAAGTGCCCACATACAGTATCGTTCAGAAACGGGCGGAAGTCAAGTGCCGCGCTCGAGTTTCCACCGGGCGATTACAGGCGAATGCGCAGCCGCGCCGACGCCATCGGGAGCCGGATGCGCGTTTCGGTCGGCGGCGGCTGAACGGCGCCATCGAGCGTCCACTCCCGGATGGGTGCGGTGGTTGGGACGTACAGCAGGAAGCCGCCGGGCGGAGCCTGTGCCGCGTCGAGCTCGAATTCCAGCTCGTCGCCCGCGCGCCGCAGCGAGTACGAGACCGAGCCAAAATCAGTCGGAAAGTTTCCGACGCGGATGGTCTCGCCGCCGGCAAGCCAGTCCGCCCGCACACCCTGGGCCAGCACAAGCGACGGGCCCGCTTCGTAGACGAACAGGCTGCGGACGGCGTGCAGAAACTCCGAGCCGACCCAGGTATGCGGCATGTCGCCGATGAAACCCGGGTGCGACGGTTGGCGATACACCACCTCGGCCCAGTGATTCCAGCCAGCCGGCCGGCGGTCGCGGGCGAAGAAATCAAGCAGCTCGTGTGCGTCCGCGGCGCGGCCCATCCTCAGCAGCGAGGCCACCACGCGCAGTTCGTAGGGCGTGTAGTCGCGCCAGTCGGCCAGGCCGTCGCGGCGGTTGCGGGCGAACTGCATGTAGCGATCAAACGTGCGCCGCAGCGCCGCGGGCGGCAGGCTTTCCGTTTCCTCGCAGGGGTAGATCGCGATCGCCGTCGAGGTGGCGTCAAAATCGCCCAGCTCGACGCAACCGGGAACGAAGTCGATGCTCTTCAGCTCGATCGCCCGCCGAACCGAATCGGCCAGTGCGGCGCGGAACTGGTCGCGCAGCGGGGCGAATCGTTCGACCAGGTCGCGGCGGCCGGCGCGTTCGGCCAGTTCGACCGCGTCCTTCAAGCCGCGCGCCACGTAGAAATCGTCCCAGTACGAGTGCATCGGCTTGGCGGAATAGCCCTCGTGGCTGATCGACTCCGGCATCAGCCCGTACATCGCGCGCTTCTCCGGCGGTCCCGCGCGAAACTCGTCCGTGCGGCGGGTCGCGCAGAGCGACTCGATGTACTCGACCGCGGCGGCGACGCGCGGCAGGTGGCGTTCGAGAAACGCGCCGTCGCCGCTGCGCCGCACGTAGCAGGCCACCGCGTGGATGTACTCGCCGTGACTGTCGTGCTCGGGAACCGGATCGGGCCCGCGACGGTCCACGACGCAGGGGATCTTGCCGCTGGGGTACTGTCGCTCGGCGTACCAGTCGAGAAACTGGCGCATCTCGTCGACATGGCCGGTGTTGAGCAGAGCCACGCCGGTCGAAGCGCCGTCGCGAATCCAGCTTCGCTCGTAGGTGCGCGAGCCGGGCTGAATCGCCGGCCCGTCGCGATTGATGAGGATGTAGGCCTGGGTAGTTCGGAAGGTGTCAGCCAGCCAGGCCTGCGGATTCGGCAACGAAAGCTGCACACGATTGAGCGCGGCCTGCCAGCGCTCGCAGACTTCGGCCAGCCGCTCGGCGCCGTGCTGCGGCGCATCGTCCCCGGCCGGAGGGAGCGCAGCGGCGTCATGAAACGGGAAGGCGAGCCAGATCTCAGCCATCTGCCCCGGCTCGAGGGACCGTTCGAATGAAGCCAGCCCCGACGCGAATCCGCGCGAATCCCGCGCCGAAGTACCGAGGTCCGCGCTGCCGCGCGCCCGGCGAACGACGATGTCGCCCGCGTCGAACGTGCTGGCCGTGAAGGCATCGCACGGTGTCAGCAGCCGCACGGTCTGTGCACCGTTGATGACCAGGTCGTTGCCGCGCTGCTCGATCGATTCGATCGTCGCGGTGCCGCCGGTGAGGTTCAGCGCCTGCCAGGGCGGCAGCACCTGAAATGGCCGTACGGCCAGCAGCAGTTGCGCGCTGGCCGCGACCGGGCCGCTGTTGCGCAGTTGGTAGCGCACGTAGCCGATCGACGCGCCGGCCTCGCCATCGGCGAACGCGGTCACGTCCAGCTCGATGTCGCCGTGCTTGCGCAGAACGCTCGGCACGGGCAGGTAGCCCGCTTCAAGTCGCTGCGCGCTCGCGGAATCGTCCCAGGTGTGCAGTCGGCCGGCGAGCTGGACGAAGGGCTCGATCGAGAACCCGCGCTTGGCGATCTCGACGGTACCGTCGGTGCTGAGCAGCGCCTCGTGCTCATCGCCGGCGGCGCCGACGACCGTCCAGTAGGTTTGCTCGCCGAGGAAGGCGCGGGGAAACAGCCCGCGCGGCGCGTCGGTCGCAATGCGCGTGAAGATGGCATTGCCGGACTGGGCGAATTCAACCGGTGCGATCTCGACGCGCCGCAGCCGGGCGCCCTCAGGCCGGCCGAACTTGTGGAATTCCAGCGCCAGCGTCAGCGCCTCGCCGTCGCGGACGGGAATGTAGTGGCGACCGCCGCTCGCCCCGCGCACGGCCGAAAGCGGCTCGAACCGCGCGCCGTCGTCGCTAGCCAGCAGATCGTAATCCGATGGATAGGCCGCTTCGTCCCAGTCGAGAATCAGCCCGCCGAACTCGCGCAGTTCCCGCAGGTCGATCGTGGTGCGGCTGCGTTCCGGGTTGCTCGGCAGGCGGCAATCGATCTCAGGCCGAGTCAGTTCCAGCACACGCGGATTGGCGGGGTCGTCGTTGGGCAGCAGCAGCCGCGGGGTCTGGGCGTCGCCGGCGGGAGCGGACAGCGACTCGTAGCTGAGCGAATCGATCAGCAGGTGTCCCGTGCCGCCGGCGCTGGCCGCGACGGCGATTTCGATGGCGCTGATGGAGCGGAGCGGCTTACCACCGGACGGACCCCAGGCGAACTGGAAATGCCGGCGGCGGAACGACTGGCGCGTCCACTCGGCCGGCAAGCGAAAGTCGCGCTGATTGACCCACCAGACGCTGTCGCCGGCGGCGTCAACCAGCTTGAATTCGAGGTTGTTCTCGCGCCCCGCGCCACGAAGGTCAAACGAAAAGCTGTAGTTCCCGTCGAGCGGCATGCGCAGGTCGCGGCGCAACACGCAAAAACCGGAGCCGGCGGTGAAGTCGTAGTCCAACCGCAGGGCGCCGCCGCTCAGACCGGGCGCGGCGCTGAGCCGCCCGACGACACCGTCGGCCGCGATCAGACGCCAGGCCGACGGATCGTCGCAATCGTCCAGCGTGCGGCGGTCCTGAGCGACCGCGCCGCACGGGAGCAGAAGAACAACGAGCAGCGCCGCCACACGGCGGGCCGCGAAGCGAGCAGGCTGTGACATCGAAGTGGTTCCGTCAGCGGCGCGATCCGCAGGATTCGCGCACGACCAGTTCGGGTTGCAGGGAGATGCGCGTGGGCGGACGCTGCGGGTCGGCGATGCGGGTGCAGAGCAGCCCGATCGCCTCGGCGCCCATGCGGGCCATCGGTACGCGCACAGTGGTGAGAGCCGGGCGGGTCATATGCGCCACGCGCGTATCGTCGAAGCCGACGATGGCGAGCTGGGCGGGAATCGACACGCCGGCCTCGTTGGCGGCGGCGACGATTCCGGCCGCCATCTCGTCGTTGGCGGCGAACACGCAGGTTCCCGGCACGGCCCAGTCGCCGATTCGCTGGCGCGCCAGCGCAAACGCAGTCGCGTACTGATAGTCGAGGTAATGAATGTCGTCGGAGGCCAGTCCCAGGCCGGCTTCGATCAGCACCCGGCGGCACCCATCCAGGCGCGCCGCGGTGTCGACGTTGGTGGCCAGCCCGCCGACGAAGATCAGCCGCTTCAAATCGACTGAGCGGAGCACGTGCCGCGTGATCGCCATGGCGCCCTGGCGCTGATCGATGACGACCGCGTCATGCGGGACGCCGTCGATGTCGCCATCGAGCACGACGAACGGCAGGCCGAAGTCGCGAAGCGTTTCCTGCACGCCGTCGGTGATGTCGGCCACCATGATGGCGATGCCGTCCAGCACCGCGCGCTGTTCGAGCGCATTGAGCACGGAGTGGCTGTCGCCAGCGTCGCGCGAGGAAGATACGACCAGGTTGTAACCCAGCGCCGTAGCCGCCTGATCGGCGCCGCGGATGATCTCCGAATAGAAATCGCCGTGCAGGTCGGGCAGCACCAGCCCGACCAGTTCCGTGCGGCCCAGCATCAGCCCGCGGGCGAAGGCGTTCGGGCGATAGCCCAGCTCGCGAATGGCGATCTCGACGCGTTCGCGGGTCTCCTCGCTCACCAGGTTGCGGCGGTTCAACACTCGCGAGACCGTGGAGATCGAGACCCGTGCCCGCCGGGCGACATCGGAGATCGACATGGCCATTTCGGAGACCCCGCTGTCGGCGAAAAACGGCTTTGACAACGCTTTCATAGCAAACTATCGTCGCGCGGCATGAACTGTCAACGCTGGTTTGCCGCCCTGACGGCGCTGCTGTTGCTTGCGAGCTCGGGCCGAGTGGGCGCTGAGGACATACTGGCGGGTCCGGAAACCGCTCTGGCCCGGTCGCACGGGTTCTCCGCCGCGGATCACGCGCTGCTCGACGAGGTGCAGCACGCCTGCTTCCTGTATTTCTGGAAGGAGGTCGGCCAGCCGGCGGGGCTGGTAAAGGACCGACTCAAGGCGCCCGTCGCCAGCATTGCGGCGGTCGGGTTCCAGCTTTCGTCGCTGCCGATCGGCGTTGAGCGCGGCTGGGTCGAGCGGGCCGCCGCTGAGCAGCGCGCCGTAACCATCCTGCGAAGCGTGTACGAGCGTCGCGACAATCGGAAGCTCGGCGTGTTGATCCACTTCCCGGATCACAACACGGCCGGGCTGTCGGCGACGGGTTTTGAGACCGAGGCGAGCACCGTCGATCACTCGCTGTTTCTCGCCGGCGCGATCACCGCGGCGCAGTATTTCGGCGGCGAAACCGCCCGGCTGACGGATCGTCTTCTCAACGAAACTAACTGGAAGGCGTACGCCGTCGCGAAGGATGGCTTTCTCTCGATGGGCTGGAAACCCGATGACCGCGGTAATCTGGATGGCCCGGGCAAGTTCATCGAGTGGAGCTGGCACGACAACAGCGATGAAGAGCGGCTGATTTATTTCATCGCGGCTGGGGCGACGGACCCGGCTCACGCGATTGACCCGGCCCTGTATTACCGTCTGCATCGGACAATCAAGCGTCACCGCGACCTGCCGCCGTACGTCGTGTCGTATCCCGGCACGCTGTTCACCTACTTTTTCAGTCACTGCTGGATCGACTACGGCCGACTCGGCGCGGACGACCCCGTTCGGCTGGGTGTCAGCGCCCCGCGCGTGGACTGGTTCGAGAACTCTCGCCGGGCGATGCTGACGCACAGACAGCGGTGCATCGAGTTATCGGAGCGCTACCCGACGCTCTCCGCGGAGCGCTGGGGCATGAGCGCCTGCGCGGCCCGCGATGGCTACATCGTGCCCGAGATTCAGCCCAACCTGAGAAACCACGACGAGGTGCATGAGGGAACGGTGGCGCCGTACGCGGCGGCGTGCGGGCTTCCCTTCGTGCCGGCGGAGAGCCTGGCCGCGATCCGGGCGTTTCGCGAGCTCAAGCGGCCCGACGGCCAGCCTTTTGTGTGGCGCGACCCGAAGGACGGCGGCTACGGCCTGGTGGATTCGTTCAACCTGAGCCAGGACTACGCCTGTGATGACTACACCGGGATCGATCACGGCCCGATGCTGCTCGCCCTCGAGAATGCGCGCAGCGGGTTGATCTGGAAGCTGTTCATGGAGCATGCGTGGTCACGCCAGGCGGCCAAGCGGCTTCGGCTTGTAAATTGAAACGGGGCGGAAAAACGCCCGCGCGGCGATTGTCATTGACCCTGTACCACACGCACGTTACATTACTGAAAGCGTTTGCAGCAACGGCCGTCCGGAGCCAATCCGGATGGTCGCGCAGGCGCTTTGAGGATCGTTCATGAGCGCGATTACCCACCCGGATCGGGCGTTTCGCGAGGCACAGGTTCAGTTCCCCGCTCCGATCACCGAGTACGGCCGGTTCTCGCCGGACGGCTCGGAGTTCTGGATCACCGACGCGCAGACGCCTCGCCCGTGGGTCAACATCATGGCCAACCCGCGCTTCGGGCTGGCGCTCTCACACACCGGCAGCGGTTTTGTCTGGATCGACAATTCGCAGCTCGCGGTGCTGACGCGCTGGGAGCAGGACTTCTCGTCGGACGCGTCCGGCCAGGCCATCTACTGCCGTGACGTTGACACCGGCGAGCTCTGGTCGCTGTCGCCCGCTCCGGTCTGGTCTCCCAACGCCCGGCATACGTGCCGCCACGGTTTGGGCTACACGATCTTCCAG
>CAYOHG010000017.1:0-15023 GCA_964403685.1 uncultured Planctomycetales bacterium | reverse complement strand
GTGTGGAGTATCGCGCGGCCGTGCGCGGTTTTCCGCAAACTTCCCGTTCACGTGTCCGGCCGGTCATCTTGTGTTGACTCGCCTTCACGCCGTGGTAGATTGGGTGTTCGGAGGAGCGTGCGGGGCCGGCGATCTGCCTGGTTGTGCCGCCGAAATCGATTTGAAAGCGATCAGTCCGTGCCCGGTTTCGGACCCCAGTCGGCTCTAGACTCCGATGGTCGGAGGCGGGGATCTAGCGGGCAGAGTGCTTACTCTAGGAGGAGTGAGGAGAGTATGCGACGATTCCTTGCACTGGCGACCGTCGGGGCGCTCGCCCTGCCGGCCTTGGCGGATGAAATGGCGCTGGGCGTCGATTCCTTCAGCACGGCGCACTACAGCGCGTCGACCGGCGAAGTCACTACAGACGGCGCGACCCAGCGCTACGGTCCTGCGACCGCGTGGGACAGCACTACATCGACCGGCTTCTTCTCCAACCGGATTTCGAGCCAGTGGGTGGTCGACTGGGGCGATGTCGCGAACAACACGCTGGTAAACGGGTTCCAGCTTGGCTACGCGACCAACAGCAACGTGCCCGTCAACATTACCGTCAGCTTCTATGCACCCGGCGACGGACACGGCGACGCCTCGACGCTGCTCGCCTCCTACCTGATTCCGGGCCTGCCCGGCACCACGACGCCCGGCACGATCACGGGTTGGACGGTGGACGTCGATCTCGAAGGCGGCTTCGAGTTCCTGCTCAGCGGCGCCGACCTCGACGGCGACGGCCTGACCGACTTCGAGTATGAGTACAACATGACCAATCGCGGCGACGCGACCAGCATGGGGCCGCTCATCTCGACCGGCGGCGTCGGACAGGAAGACGCCTTTGACCGCTACGACAACAACAGCCAGGCCGGTGGCGGCACGTATGCCGGCACGTTCTGGTTCGGCGGCAATCCGTACGCCCAGTTCCACATGCGGCTCTACACCGTGCCCGAACCGGCGAGCCTGGCTCTGCTCGCCATCGGCGCGCTGAGCTATTTGCGCCGTCGCTAGTACGCGTACCTGGCGGCTCCTGACGCACGTAGACCCCGATTCGCCTCCCCCGGCGAATCGGGGTTCTTATTCCTCACTGTTCCAAGCTCCACTTGCGAAGCGCATGGCGGAGCCTCGTCGCGCGCCGCAACCGTCGCCCCGTCCGCGCCGGCGTTGCCGTCGTCCTTCAGTGAGTGACGACCATCGGGGCATGGCCGGCGCGGCACGCACGGCTGTCGCCGGTGATCGTTCGCAACGAGGGCAGGGTTCGGGTGGGACCTCGGCGCGCTAACCAGCCATGATCTGGAGTCGTGGGCTGACCTGCAACTCGTCGGAGATCGGGGCGGAGATTCGCCGGAATTCCTGTTCCTGCGCCAGGAACGCGGCGACGACGTCCGGGTCAAACTGCTTGCCGGAGTTGGCGAGGATCACGGTCCGGGCGTTTTCGTGCGAAAGCGCTGGCTTGTAGGTGCGCTTGCTGGTCAGTGCATCGTAGACGTCGGCCAGTGCGACGATGCGGGCGGTGATCGGGATTTCGACGCCTGCCAGCCCGAACGGATACCCCGTCCCGTCCCAGCGCTCATGGTGTCCGTAGGCAACTTCGCAGGCCATCTCCAGGAAATTGTCGTCGTCCATGCGCTGCTTGATCGCGAAGAGGCAGTCGCCGCCGGTCAGCACGTGCCGCTCGATGATGGCGCGTTCCGCGGGGTTCAGCCGGCCTGGTTTGAGCAGCACGTCGTCAGGCACGCCGACCTTGCCGATGTCGTGCAGCGACGAGGTCAGCCCCAGCAGGCGGATGTGCTCCTCGTCGAAGTGTGGATAAAGCGGCGCGAGCTGCCGCGCCAGCAGCTCGGTGTATGCGCGGATGCGGTCCAGGTGCTCGCCGGTATCCTCGTCGCGAGATTCGGCCAGTCGGGCCAGCCCGAAGATGATGGCGTCCCGCGTTTGCACGAGAGCCTGGCTGCGCCGCTCGATTTCATGTTCAAGCCGTGCGTTGGCCTCCTCGACCGCGCAGTCATACCGCCGGCAGATGGCCATCAGCGCCAGGCTGCTGAGCAGCACCAGGACCAGCGCGATCACAAAACCGGTCAGGCGAACCCGCGCCAGCGCCGCTTCGGCCGAGGCGTTCAGCTCGCGCGTCGCCAGGCGCACCACCAGCGTGCCGCCGAGTCGTCGCAGCGGATGCACGGCCAGCATCTGCTGGCCGTCCGCGCTGGCCACCCAGCCGCGCGCGGCGAATGGCGTGCGCGAGTCGGACGGCGGTGCCACGAACCCGGCCGTGAGGGGCCACGGAGCGACTGCGTTTGAGTCGCACAGTTCGCATCCCTGTGCATCCAGCAGGCTGAAACTGGCGCCCTTCGGGATCGGCGCTGTGCGAAGCATTTCGCAAAGGGACGCAATGTCCAGCGGCGGGTCGCCCGCTTCCGTCGGCCCGGCTTCGTCGATCTGCGCAGCCAGGTTGGACGTCAGGACGTAGGTCCGGGCCAGCAGTTCGGAACGCTTGTCCGTTTGCAGCGCGGCATCAAGCCAGTTGGTGAACCAGAACACGCACGCCAGCAGGCAGACCAATTGGCTCGCGGTGAGCGCGAAGATGAGCAGGCCACGTTTTCGGAGCTTCCTGAATGCGATCATCTGGCTCGCCTGTCGGGGCGCCATCAAGCTTGCCCAGCTTTACGCAACATGCAAAACGACCAGCGCTCCCGGCAACTGCGAAGCCGCGCTCCGTTCGCCCGACGGCCCGGGGGGCTATAATGCCCGCCTGGGAGTTCGCCGATGCAGATCGAGCTGAACGGACAGGAAACCGAATTGGTCGGTCCGATCACCGTCGCCCAGTTGCTGGAGCAGTTGGCCCTGCACCCGCAGCGCGTTGCCGTCGAGATCAACGAGGAACTGGTGCGCCGCGCCGAATTCTCCGATCGGCTGGTCGAGGAGGGCGACCGCATCGAAGTGGTCACACTCGTAGGAGGCGGGTGATGCACGCGCCAGCCATGCAGATCGCCGGGTTTGAGTTCCGGTCGCGCCTGTTTGTCGGCACGGGCAAGTACCTTCGCGACGGCCAGCCCGATTACGAGCTGATGCGCGCCGCGCTGGAGGCGTCCGGGGCCGACGTTGTGACCGTGGCCGTCCGCCGAGAGCGACTGATCGATCAGCGCGGCCGTAACCTGCTCGATTTTCTCGACCTCAAGCGTTACACGATTCTGCCCAATACTGCCGGCTGCTTCACCGCCGAGGATGCGGTACGTTCCGCCCGGTTGGGCCGCGAGCTGCTGGAGGGTCTGGGCAATCCCGGCGCCCGCTGGGTGAAGCTGGAGGTGCTGGCCGACCGCCGCACGCTGCTGCCCGACCCGTTCGGCACGCTGGAGGCGCTGCATACGCTGGTGCGGGACGGATTCACGGTGCTGGCGTATGCCAATGATGACCCGGTGCTGGCGCGGCGGCTCAAGGACGCCGGGGCGGCCAGCGTCATGCCGCTGGGTTCGCCGATCGGCAGCGGGCAGGGGATTCTGAACCCGAACAACATCCGCATCATCCTCGAAGACTTGAAGCGCGAAGACCCGCACTACCCCGTGATCGTCGATGCCGGCGTAGGCACCGCCTCGGACGTCACCATCGCGATGGAGCTCGGGGCCGACGGCGTGCTGCTGAACACGGGGATCGCTTCGGCGACGGACCCGGTCGCCATGGCGCACGCCATGCGATACGCGATCGAAGCCGGTTACCTCGCGGCGCGGGCCGGGCGCATCCCGCGCAAGCTGTATGCCAGCGCCTCGTCTCCGGCCGAAGGCGTGATCGCCACCGCGGCGCGCGGGTGAGGATCATGGCACCGCCGCGTGACAAAGGCGTTTCGCTGCCGCTCGACGCGGTCCGGCCCCCCGGCGGGTCGGAGGCCGCGCTGTGTCCGGTCGATCGCCTGCCGGCCCGCCGCCGCAACAAGATCTGCATTCGCGTCATCTACGTCGGCGCGCTGAATTTTCTGCTCTACACGCTCTTGTACGCCGTGCTGGGCGGCGATGCGCACAACGGCGAGCGCCGCCTCGAGCGTCAGGACGACGGCACGGCCCGCGCGGTCTATTTCGTGCGCGGTCATTTCATTCACTCGCTGGAGGGCCGCACCCGCGCCGTCAGCCGCCAGACCTGGATCTACAGCTATGTGCACTCGATCTCCGTGCTGATCACCTCCGGCGCGATGATCATCAGCATGCTCGTGCTGGCCCGCCCGCACATCCTCGCGACCATGCGGGATAGCTGGATCGGCGGCGGGCTTTTCGTCTCGGCGCTGGGCACGATCGTCGTGCTGATCACGTCGGCGGCGGCGTTCGTGTTCACCTGGGACATGATCTCCCAGCTCGCGGAGGGCTGAGCCGACCATGCTTCCCGGCGATTGGCTCGCGCCGCAGGGCGTGCTCGCACGCCGGCTGGCCGGCTTCGAGTTCCGCCCGCAGCAGCGCGACATGGCCGCCGCCGTCGCCGAAGCCTTCGACGCGCCGCGGCACCTGGCGGTCGAAGCCGGCACCGGCGTCGGCAAGACCTTCGCCTATTTGCTGCCGGCCATCGACCAGATCCTTCGCAATCGCCGCCGGGTCGTCGTCAGTACGCACACCATCGCGCTTCAGGAGCAGTTGATCGAACGCGACATCCCCTTCTTGCGATCGACGCTGGAGGTCGAATTCCAGGCCGAGCTGGTCAAGGGCCGGCAGAATTACCTCGGCCTGCGGCGGCTCAAGCTGGCCAGCGGCCGGCAGAGCAAGCTCTTCAACGGGACTCAGCTGCGCGTGCTGCACGCGATCGAGGACTGGGCCTACCAGACGCAGGACGGCTCGCTGTCCGACCTGCCGGAAGCTCCCGGCCTGGACGTCTGGGATAAGGTCCGCAGCGAACACGGCAACTGCCTCGGGCGGCGCTGCGCCACCTACGATGCCTGCTTCTACCAGCGCGCTCGCCGCCGTGCGCAGGACGCCCAGTTGCTGGTGGTCAATCACGCGCTGCTGGTTTCCGATCTGCTGTTGCGGCGTGACGGAGCGGCGTTGCTGCCGGATTACGATCTCGCCGTAATCGACGAGGCCCACATGCTCGAGGCCGTCGCCGTCGATCACTTCGGCACGCGCATCGCCAGCAGCCAGCTCCAGTTCCTGCTGTCCAACCTGTTCAACGAGCGCACCGGGCGCGGCTTCCTGTCCGAGCTGGGCGATCAGGCGCAGCGAGAGAGCGTGCTGTGCGCCGCGCGGGCCTGCGGCGGTTTCTACGATTCGCTGGCGCAATGGCAGCGCCGCAGCGGCCGTTCGAACGGCCGGCTCATCCGCCCGAATGTCGTCGACAACCTGCTTTCGCCGGCGCTGCGCGCGCTGGTCGAAGCGCTGGCCCCGCTGAAGAAATCCCTGCCGCGGATGGACGATCAATACGAGTTGGCCGCCTACAGCGATCGGCTGAGCGAGGCCGCCGACAGCATCGAGGGTCTGCTCGGGCAGCGCTACGAGGAGCACGTTTACTGGCTGGAGAGCGAGGAGCAGCGCGGTCCGCGGCTGTCCCTTTGCGCGGCGCCGCTGGATGTCGGCCCGCTGCTGCGGACGCTGCTGTTCGAGCGCGTGCCCAGCGTGGTGCTGACCAGCGCGACGCTGACGACCGCTCGCGATCCTGAGTTCCACTACCTGCGTACGCAACTCGGCGTGCCCGAGGCGGCCACGCTGCGGCTCGGATCGCCATTTGATTTCGATGAGCAGGTGACCGTCTACGTCGAGGCCGGCATGCCCGATCCGGCCGACCAAGAGCGATTCACGGCGGCGGCGGTCGAGGCCATCGTTCGCTACCTGCGCCGCAGCGACGGCCGGGCGTTCGTGCTGTTCACCAGCTATGCGATGCTGAACGCGGCGGCCGCGGGTGTCCGCGTGGTTCTCGAAACGCCGCAGGCCGACGGGCCGCCGTTCACTGTCCTCTGCCAGGGCGAGGGCACGCCGAATTCAAAGCTGCTGTCCCGCTTTCGAGAGACGCCGCGCTGCGCGATCTTCGGGACCGCCAGCTTCTGGCAGGGGGTCGACGTGGCTGGTGAAGCGCTGTGCAACGTCACCATCGTGAAGCTGCCCTTTGCCGTGCCGGACCGCCCGACGGTCGAGGCGCGCATCGAGGGCATCCGTCGCCGCGGCGGCAACCCATTCAACGAGTATCAGCTTCCCGACGCGATTCTGCGGTTTCGACAGGGCTTCGGGCGACTGATCCGATCGCGGACGGACCGCGGGTTCGTCGCGATCCTCGATCCGCGCGTCGTCGGCCGTGCGTACGGCCGCGCATTCCTCGACAGCCTGCCCGGCGGCCGGGTGGAGATCATGAGCTGAACGAGCGAGGCGGGACGCGCGCCAGGCGCTCGGCTCCGTTCGCTCGGCCTGCGACTTTGGGATTTCAGACTTCCGCATCGCCTTCCCACGCTCGACAAAGCGCCGCCTACCACCCACCGCGCCGCGCGTATGGGTTTTTGCCGGCCGTCGCGATCTCCCCGCCCCGCGACCCGCGCAGCGTGCGCGCCAGTTCGATTCCCATTGCGCAGACGTCGGGCGCGTCGTCGTGCCGCGACCGCGGGAATTGCAGAAACTGGGCTTCGATTTCCGGGTCGAGCTCCGCCGGCAGCCGAAACGTGCCGTTCTCGAGGAACGGCGCGATGCCCTCGATACGGGCGATCTTGTTTGCGACCGTCCGCAGCGGCACGATCGGCATGAACAGCCCTTCGCGGCGGCTGTGTTCCTCGAGAATCTGCTGAAGCGCGGCCTGGTAGGCGACCGTCTCGATGCCAATCTTGACCGGCCGCCAGCGCTGCCACGCGGCGACTATGCGGCGGACCTGGTCGACCACGCCGATGCGCTCCAGCGTCAGCTCGCGCGTGTAGAGGACGCCGCTCTCGGAATCGAGCTGGCCAATCCACAGCGCGAAGAAATCGCCGTTACTGACGCCGGTGGCCGGGTCGACCGCCATCAGCGAAACGAGCTCGCGCCCGTGCAGTGCAGCGGGGTCATAGCGACTCAGCCACTCGGGCCGAAACGCGCGGCGCGATGTGTCGATCGGGTTGGCCTGATACTCCTGCTCGAAGGCGGTTGTGCCGATGCGGGCGCGCTCCTCCCGCAGCCGCGACACCGGCCAGCGCGCCGGCCAGAGTGCTTCCGGCGAAAACGTGCCGTCCGCGTTGGGACGCGCCTCGAGAGCGCGGTACACGGCGTAATTCCAGCCCGGAAACTTCCGCGGATTGGCCAGGTTCGCCAGCAGCGAATCGTAGTGCAGCAGCGAGCCCAGCACGACCAGTCGTCCGTCGGGCGCCAGCGCGGGCAGCACCACGCGGCGCAGCCAGTGCTCCAGCTTGGCGCGGCCCTCAGGCGATTCGATCCGCTCGTCCTTTTCGATGTCGTCGCACAGGATCAAGTCGGGCCGCTGCGGTCCGACCCGCGTGCCGCGCAGGCTTGCCCCGACGGATTTGGCTTGAATGGTGAGGCCGGTGGCGGTCGTGTAGACGGATTCGCTCCGCTTGCGGAGCGGCGCGGGCCGGCTCACTTGCAGCGCGTCGTCGGCGTCGCACGTTCGAGCGGGTCCGCGGGTCAAGCTGCGCTCCGCGGCAGCCAGTTCAGGGTACGCGCTCAGGATGCGCGGATTGGTTTCCAACTCGGTGCGAATGTCGCGGAGAAACTGCCGGGCCAGCGAGATTTCGTGCGTGATGAGCACGATGTTCCGCCGGCGGCGCTGGCAGATGCACCACAGCGGAAACGCAAGCGTAGCGCAGGTGCTCTTGGCATGTCCGCGCGGGGCGACGCGGGCGATCAACCGCCGAGTGTCGTCAGCCAGGTCGGACATCAACTCGCGGTGAAAGTCGGCAGGCTCGTCGCTGAAGTAGTCGGGCAGATACTCGCGCGCCCAGGTCAGCGGGTGGGATGAGATGCCGTTTGGCAGCCGGTTGCGGATGGAGGCCGCGCGGTGCTGGCGTCGGCACCGGATTCGCTGTGAGGAGGACTTGGGGCGGCCGGCGCTGGGCTTCGATGGGGCCATGCGATCGAACGGAGCATAGGTGGATCGTGGTGCGATATCGCGGCGGGCCGCGCGGCGGGCGCGCCTCGCTGGGAAACTGCGCGTTTTGGGCAGGCACCGGGATCGCTGTGAGTCGCTGCGTGGCAGTCGTCGCGTGCGCACGGCGTTCGAGCGGCGAACTGGGGAAAATCGTACAATCTTGCGGCTCGATTTGCATTCGGCCCATTCGTGTGTGATGGTCTAAGCAGCGGGGGTTGGTTCTTCGTCACGAGGGTTCGGGTCGCCGGCTCCAGTTATGACAGGTGTTTACCTGTCGGCCCCGGGCGTTCCCGAATGGAACTGCCGGGGCCACTTTTTTCCCAATGGAAGCTCGCCGCCGCCGGCCCGTCTGGATCACAGCCGTCCCGGCTGTGTGTTTCTCGCGACGCATGGAGCGCAGCCGCCCTCGGCTGTTTCCCCTCTTCTCCGCAACGCAGCCGCCTTAAGTACTCCAGTCAGCCGGTCGAACGAATTTCTATTGACCGTTTCGGGCGTGCGTGCCGTGGTCGTCGCGGGCGGGCGCGTCGCTCGAGCCGATCAGCTCGACCTGCTGCGGGTGCTCGCCCATCCAGTCCACCTCACCGCTTTCCAGGCGGTAGATTCCGCCGACGAGCATCAGCTTGCGCTCGCGCGCCAGCGCCCGAATCTCCTGGCTTTCACGCAGGAGCGTGGCGATCGTCTGCCAGACGTGCGCGCGGATGGCGGCCTCGGCCAGCGCTTTACCGCTTAGTTCGGGATGGACCAGTCGAACGGCCTGCACCGCCGGCTGGATGTTTTCCACCAGCGCCGGGATGTTCCCGTGCAGCGCGGCTCCTTCGGCGACGGCCGTTACCGCACCGCAGCCGCTGTGCCCGAGCACGATCAGCAACGGCGTGCCCAGATGCCCGACGCCGTATTCCAGAGTGCCCAGCTCGTCCGTGTCGGCGACGTTTCCAGCCACGCGCACGACGAACAGGTCGCCGACGCCCTGGTCGAGCAGCAGCTCAACGGGCACGCGCGAATCCGAGCAGCTCAGCACCGAAGCAAACGGCTTCTGCCCCGCACTGGCGGTTTGCGTACGGCGGTCGCTGGTCAGCCGCGGGTGCTCGCTGAGCCCGAGCACGAAGCGGGTGTTGCCTTCGCGTGCAGCCTTGTACGCTTCCAGCGGAGACGGGCCGGCGGGTTTGTCAGCCGGCGCGGGATGCGCGCCGGTCGGGGCGTGCTGCGTTTCCTCGGTGCCCTGAGCGGTGGTTGCCGGAGCGTCTACCTTGGCAGGCGCTACGCGGGAACGGCCTTGCGGAGCGGGCGCACCGCTTGGCGCGGCGGGTCCGTCCGCTGGCGCTGCGGGGCGGGCGTGCGGGTCGGCGGCGGGGGCCGCAGGCGCGACGGGATGGGGAGTTGCGACGGGCGTATTCAGCAGGCGGGATTGCTCCGGATGGGGCCCGAGCCACTCCACCGCACCGGTTTCGATGTTGTACATCGCGCCGACAATCGAAACCTCGCCCTTGTTCGCGGCTGCGCGCACGGTTTCGCTGTGGGTCAGGATGTCTTCGATGGATTGCCAGACGTTCAGGCGAATCGCGGCGCTGACCAGCGCTGATCCCTCCAGGCTCGCGTCGTAACGACGCGTCCGATGGACCGCCGGCACAATGTTGTCGACCAGTTGCGGAATGTGGCCGTGCACTTCGGCACGCTCGACGACCGCCGTCACGGCGCCGCACTTCGTGTGTCCGAGCACGACCAGCAGCGGCGTGTGCAGATGTCCGACGCCGTATTCGATCGACCCAATCTCGTCGACGTCGGCGACGTTGCCGGCGACCCGGACGACGAAAACGTCGCCGATGCCCTGATCGAACGCATGCTCGACCGGGACGCGCGAGTCGGCGCAGGCCAGCACGGTCACGAAGGGCTTCTGGCCGTTCTGACCGGTCTCGGTGCGGCGGGCGGCGTCCGAGTTGGGGAACTGGCAGCGTCCTTCGACGAAGCGCTGATTGCCTTCGCGCAGTCGATCCAGAACGGGCGTTTCGGCCGGTCCTTCTGCCGCGCCGGCCGCAGCCGATGCGAACAGCAGGGCCGCGATCAGATTCCGGACCACGCAGACGGCAGGTTTGAGCGATGCGGCGGAGTTTTTTGCGGGCGTTCGAATCAAGGTTATGCTCCCTCGTGCGCCAAGCCGTGTGGTGCGATGAGTCCTTCGTGCGCATGATCGGCACAAGCTGATGCCCGGATTCCGCATGACTGCGATTGATGCGCGTTTCGGTTGTAGGAAAGTCGGCCTCAGCGGCCGCCGGCCGGCGCAGGTAATCACCGCGCAACCCGGTTCCGTAGCGCGTTACACTCATGGCGATGAACCTTCCGGAGATTGAATACCTGCGCGGGCTGTCGCTGCCGCTCGTCCGCAGTGCGCCGCATCCGTGTCCCTACCTGCCGGGGCACGTTGCGCGCGAGCTGGTCGCGATCGCCGAGCACGTGGCCCCGGGCGTGTATCAGCGCATGATGGACCTGGGTTTTCGCCGGGCTGGAACGATCTTCTACCGGCCGACCTGCCCGAACTGCCGCGCATGCCAGGCGATTCGCGTGCCCGTGTCGCACTTCCGGCCGAGTCGCTCGCAGCGGCGCGTGCTGAAGCGAAATTCCGACGTGCTCGTGCGCGTCGGGCCGCTGCGTGTGGATGAAGAGCGTTGCCGGCTGTTCGAGCGCTATCAGCAGTGGCGGCACGATTCGCATCTGACCGGGGACCGCCGGGAGTTCATCCGCTTTCTGGGCACGTCGCCGCTGCGCTCGGCGGAGCTGAGCTACTGGCTGGGGGGACGGCTGGTGGGGGTCAGCGTGCTCGACGTCTGCCCGCATTCGCTGTCCAGCGTCTACTTCTATTCGGAGCCGGAGCTGGCGGACCGCAGCCTGGGTGTGTACTCGGGATTGTGCGAGATCGAAGAGTGCCAGCGACGGGGGCTGCCCTACTGGTATGTCGGGTTCTACGTCGCGGGCTGCCCGAAGATGGAGTACAAGGCCCGCTTTCGGCCCTGCGAGCTGCTGGGGCCGGACGGGGTCTGGCGGCACGTGGAGCTCCCATCCGCAAAGGACTCGCGGCCCGACTCGCGGCCTGGACCGCGGCGCGCCGAATGATGCGCTAGCTTGCCCGTCTTTTCGTGGAGCACAGCCGCCCTCGGCTGTGTCTCTCGCGCGACGCATGGATCCCAGCCGCCCTCGGCCGCGGGCTCGTGCCGCTCTCTCGTGCCGCGCGTGTTGCAGGCCCGTGATCAGGTGCCCGCTACCGGCAGCGCGATGTTCGCCGATGGTCCCGGCGCCTCGCCCGCGCCGCGGCGCATGGTAGTCAGCAGGTCTTGATAGCTCTTGGACAGGTATTCGCTTCCAAGTCGGGCGCCGATGTGAGCCCACGGCAGATGCTCATCGGGCCGGCGCTGGCGATGTGCGTACCAGGCCGGGTCGATCCCGGTCGCCTCGTAGGCCGCCAACCAGTGGCGCTCGTCGTAGGTCTCGTCCCAGCCATCGAGCCGGGCGCCGCGCTTCCACGCCTCGTAGATGACCGGCCCCAGCCGCCGATCGCCACGCGCGAACACCGCTTCGAGGATGGAGCGGCGGGGATCGTGCGTCTTGATGACCACGCTGCCGCGGCCGGCGCGGCGCGGCGCGGGACGGCCCAGGTCGTTCTCGCTGCCCATCTCGTCGGCCGACCCGAAGCTGCCCGAGCTGACCAGCGCGGCCTTGCGGGCGGCAGCGCCCCGCTGCCCGCGCGAGCACAGCGCCCGCAGTCGCTCCTGTACATCGTAGAAATATTCGATCGGCGGCTGCGCCATCCATTGCAGCGGTGTGAACGCCTTGGGCACGAGCCAGCCGACGCTGGCGGTGACGTGTGCCGGCCCCTTGCCCTGCCGGCGGCGCTCGAGCGAAACCGTGTGGGCCAATTCCCAGATGGCGTCGATGTCGTCCGGCCGCTCGCCGGGAAAGCCCGCCATGAAATAGAGCTTCAGACGATTCCAGCCGGCCTTGTAAACCTCGCGCACGCCGTCGAGCAGATTCCCATCGGTGACTTTCTTGCGGATCGCGCGGCGCAGATCATCACGGGCGGCCTCGACCGCCATTGTGATTCCACCTTTGCGGACGTTGTTGGCCATCCAGGGAATGTGCTGGAGCATCTTGTCGACGCGCAAGGACGGGAAGCTCAGGTTCACCAGCCGCGGGGCGAAACGCTCGTTGGCGCGGCGGGCCAGCTCGGGAAGCAGCGGATAGTCAGCCGTAGAAAGCGAGAGCAGGCCCAGCTCGTGCTGTCCGGTCGCCCAGTAAGCTTCGTCGGCGATCTCCAGCACGCGCTCGACGCTGCGATACGCCAGCGGGCGCTTGGTATAGCCGGCGTGGCAGAAGCGGCAGACCTGCGGGCAGCCGCGCATGATCTCAATCGCGATGCGATCGTGCACGACCTCAACCCACGGCACCAGCGGGCGGCGCGGAAACGGCGCGGCGTCGAAATCCGTCGTGCGGCAGCGCTCGATCCGCCGCGGCAGGCCGGCCAGCGTCGGCTGCATGTCGGCGATCGTCCCGTCGGCGTGGTAGCTGATGCGGTACAGATTCGGCGCGTAGATCCACGGGAAGCGCTGCGCCAGCAGCGGGATCATCGCCCGGCGGGGGACTCCGGCGCGCTTGTATTCCCGCACCGCTGCCAGGATCGCCGCCATGCTCAGCTCGCCGTCGCCGATGACGACCAGGTCGACGAAGTCGGCGACCGGTTCGGGGTTGTCGGCCTGCGGGCCGCCGACGATTACGAGCGGGTGCTCGTCGGTGCGCTCATCGTGGCGAACCGGGATCCCGGCCAGGTCGAGCAGGTTGACCACCGTCGTGAAGCAAAGCTCGTATTGCAGTGAGATCGCCAGCAGGTCGGCGTCGCGCACGGGCTGGCGCGTATCCCAGGTGAACAGCGGGATTGCGTTGCGGCGCATGAGCGCCTCGGCGTCGACCCAGGGAGCGTAGGTGCGCTCGGCGCAGACGCCCGGCGTGTGATTGCACAGCCAGTAGAGAATCTGGCAGCCCAGGTGCGACATGCCGATCGTGTACGCGTCCGGAAAGGCGACTACGACACGCAGCTCGGCGCGCTCCCAATCGCCCGGCCGCACAAGCTGGTTCAGCTCGCCGCCGATGTACTGCCCCGGCTGGCGGACGTAGGGCAACAGCTCGTTGCGGATGCGATCAGCAAGCGTTTGGCTCATCGCGGGGCCTCGCACGGGACGCATGCGCACGATCGGTCGCAGAGTCGGATTATACGGGCCCAGGCAGCGCCGCGTCGGGTGAACGGGCGTCGGCGGCAGCGCGATGTTCCAGCAGCGTCACGCGCATCGTGCCAATGATCCGCTCGTCGCAGACGCGCAAGGCAACCAGGCGATCCACCGGAAGCTCGCCAGCGATCCCCTGACGGAACACCACCAGACCACCCGCCGACAACCGCGGCGCCAGGCGCTCCAGCAGGTCGAGCACGGACTGCGCATCGTTGGAATCCCGGTACGGCGGGTCGACAAACACCAGGCCGAAGCCATCCTCCGCGGCCGAGCGCGGAATCCGCATGGTCCAGATGTTCTCGCGCTGCACACGGGTGCGCGGCTCAAGCCGCAGCCTGGCGATGTTGCCGCGCAGCGCGGCGAGCGCCGTGCGGTCGCGCTCGATGAAGGTGCAGCTTCGGGCGCCGCGCGAGAGGCACTCGATACCGAGCCCGCCGCTGCCGGCAAACAGGTCGAGCACCTCGAAGTCCGGTAAGTACCCGGGCAGGCCGAAGCGATGGCCGAGCACGTTGAAGATCGTCTCTTTGGCGCGATCGGTGATCGGACGCGTGGTGTCGCCGGCCGGGGCGGTTAGAGGGGTTCCGCGAAATTCGCCGGCGATGACGCGCATGGCTCTTTCGTGCGCGGCCGCGGCGCCCGGGCGGCCGAACTGGATGCCGCGCGCGCCCCAGCCGATATCTTCCGCAGCATGGTAAACGACCTGCGCCGCATTCTGCACGGCTGGAACTACGAGCCGGGCAAGATCTCGGTGCGCAAGATCATCGGGCGCGACGGGCGCGACAAGGTCCAGACGCGCGTCGACATGGGCGTGCTTCAGTTTGAGACCGTCGGCCGGCCGGACGGGGCCCGCCCGCACGGCTGCGAGTCGCTGCTGGATCACTACGAGCGGCGGCTCAGCGAGCACCACCAGTCGCACGACGCCGACGACGATTTCGTGCTGCGCGGCGGCGACTGCGAGGCGCTGCGGCACGAGGCGCACCTGTACTATCAGCGCTTTCTGTCGATGTTCGTGCTGGAGGACTATGACGCGGTCGCGCGCGATACGCGCCACAACCTGCGCGTGATCGAATTGTGCGGCCGCTACGCCCATAGCCAGCGCGAGCGTGACGCGTTCGAGGCGCACCGCGCCTACACGCTGATGATGAACGCCCGCGCCCGCACCTACCGGGCGCTGCGCGAGGGCAATTACGAGCGGGCCCTGAGCACCGCGAATTCGGGCATTCGACGGGTCAGCGACGCACTCGGCGGGCACGCCACCGACGCCGACGGGGAAGCCATCCGCGTCGAGTTGCGGGTGATGCTCGAGCTGCGCAACGAGGTGTTTGAGCGCATGCCGGCCGACTGCCCCGCGCGGCTGCAGCACGAGCTGGAAGCCGCTTTGGCGCAGGAAGATTATGAGCGGGCCGCGCGGCTGCGCGACGCGCTCAGCGCGCGGCGGGCCGCCGACCGGCCGGCGTAAGCGACCTGTCCCCGCCATCCTCGGCCCGCGCAACCCGCACGTTCGCGATGATCCCCGTCCCCACACCCGGCGAGCCGCGGGCCGGACTTCCGTATGGACACGCGCCGTTCGCCCGGCGACAGTATGGCATGCCTCCCCGCGCCTTCCGCGCGAGTCGCGCGCTGGTCTCCAGCGCCCGTCGGGCGCGCCGGGCGGGCCCGGAGTCGTTCGAGCCGATGTCCACCGGGAATGCGCCTGCTTCCGAATCC